>NZ_JAKSYF010000022.1:0-445 GCF_022829745.1 Methylobacterium sp. E-016 | reverse complement strand
CATGTAGGACTGCACGCCGCCGTACAGCACCGACATCTCGGTGGAGCGCAGGCTCTCGCGCTGGCTGTAGACGTTCGACTCGGCGCGGCGGGTGTTGTTGTCGGTCTGGAACCCGTTGAACAATGTCTGGTTGACGGTGAGCCCGGCGCCGCCCGGCGTTGTCGTCACAGCGAGCTGTTGGCCGGAGACGCGGCCTTCGAGGTAACTTTGGCCAATGTCGGCGCTGATGGCCGCGGTCGGCCGGTAGCCCGACTTCGCGATCGCGACATTCTCATCGGTCGCTCGCACGTTCGCGCGGCTGGCATTGAGCTGCGGGTTGCCGCCGTAGGCCTTGGCGAGCGCCGATTCCAGCGTCTCGGACGCTGCCGGACCGGCCGTCAGCCCGGCGGCGACGGCGAGGCCGGCCAGCCGAAGCGCGGGGCGCGTCGCAGGTTTGCGTTGTGTC
>NZ_JAKSYF010000005.1:0-4805 GCF_022829745.1 Methylobacterium sp. E-016 | reverse complement strand
CGCCAAGCTCGACGTCTCGTTCTTCCGATACCTCGGCGATCGCCTCGGCATCCCAGACAGCGCAACCGTCCCGCCCCTGCCGGACCTTGTCAGAAACGCCGCAACAGCATGACCGCCCGGTGATCTGCCCCGGTTACGTAGAAACCCGGCTAAGGCTCTCTCCGAGCTGCGAAAATCAAGATCAAGCTGAGGTCACGATCGGCACCGATCGTGACCTCAGCTTGATGGAAAGCTTCCCTAATATACTAACGTTATAAGCCTAATTGTGGAAGGGGTGAACCCTTCGCGCCTTTTTACGCCGTGGCCGTGTCGGACGAGCTGAGCACGTCCATCCGGCAGCCGTAGATCCTGTATCGCTTTCAGAAACACCTCGGCCTAAAGCTCGACTCCCTCGGCGAGAAGGCAACGGGCACCAGCGCGAAACATCTCGACCAGCGGATCGTCGATTTCCTCGGTCTGACTAAGCCGCACGATGTTGGAAGGGCTTTCCATAGCGTATCGCTCTCGATGGGAGATTCTGGCAGGCTCGATGTCCGCCTTCAATCCACCGTCGTCACCCACTTTCCTGCATAGATCCGATCATCAACGCGCTGGTGAAGACGTTCTGCTTCGTCTTACCTCGACTTTGGCCATTTGCGGCGCGTGGAGTGGGCGGAGGTGACGAAGCGGGCGTGAGGGATAGGCTGGTGGCGTCCCCGCCAAGAGACACCGCCATGCTGCCCCTGCCCACCCGCTTTGCCGGGATCATCCTGGCGTTCGCGCCGCTGTTCGTCCACCGCTCCTGGCGCCATGCTCAGCTGTTGCTGATCGGCGCGATCCTGACGCCGGGGCGGCGCACGGTGACGAGCGTCCTGCGCATCATCGGCCGCGCGCAGGAGCGGCGGTTCGTGAACGTCCACCGTATCCTCAACCGAGCGGCGTGGTGCCCGCGCTCCGGCAGCCGTATCCTGCTCGGGCTCCTCGTCGATGCGTTCGCGCAACGCGGCCCCGTGATCCTGGGACTGGACGATACGATCGAGCGCCGCCGCGGCAAGCGGATCGCGGCCAAGGGCATCTACCGTGATCCAGTTCGCTCCTCCGACAGCCATTTCGTCAAGGCGAGCGGGCTGCGCTGGATGAGCCTCATGGTGCTCGCCCCGATCCCCTGGGCGGGGCGCGTCTGGGCGCTGCCGTTCCTAACCGCGTTGGTGCCGTCAGAGCGCGCCTGTCGCGAACGGGGCCGTCGGCACAAGCCTCTGCTCGACGTCGGACGCCAACTCGCTCTCCAGGCTCGCCGCTGGCTGCGCGCACGCGACCTCGTTGTGGTGGGCGACAGCGGCTTCTCGGCCTTGCTGTTCCTCGACGCGATGCGCCGCGCTCGCATCACGGCGATCACCCGCCTGCGGCTGGATGCTGCTCTCTACGAGCCGGCCCCACCTCGGCCGCCCGGCACGATTGGACGCCCGCGGACCAAAGGCGCGCGGCTGCCGACGCTCGCCGCGATCCTCGCGGCCAAGGACACGCGCTGGCACGCGGTCGTGGTGCCCGGCTGGTACGGGGCGGGCGAGCGCACCCTTGAGATCGCCTCCGGGACCGCCGTGTGGCGGCACGGCGGTCTGCCGGTCGTGCCGATCCGATGGGTGCTGGTGCGCGATCCCGAGAGCCGCTTTGCACCGCAGGCCCTGCTCTGCACCGAACCGGTGCGCGAGCCCGCGCAGATCGTGGGGTGGTTCGTGCGGCGCTGGACCGTTGAGGTCACCTTCCAGGAAGCGCGCGCCCATCTCGGTGTCGAGACGCAGCGGCAGTGGTCGGACAAGGCCATCGCCCGCACCACGCCCTGCCTGCTCGCCCTGTTCTCGATCGTCACGCTGCTGGCTGCACGGCTCCCAGTCCGCCAACGGCAACGGATCGCGGCCGCCGCGTGGTACCCCAAACCGCGCCCGACCTTCGCCGATGCTCTGGCCGCCGTGCGCTATGCGATCTGGCGCGAGCGGACTTTGGCAACATCACCGCGCCGACGCGCCCGAACAAAACCCGGCTTCCGTTTGCCAGCGCCCTGGGCCTATGCCCTCTGCCACGCCGCATGAGTGGCCAAAGTCGAGCTTACAACCCCCTCGCCTTAATAACGAGGGTCAATCGACATCTCTCAACCTAAGTCGAAACCCATCTTCAACCTGTTCGGGAATGCCTCCGTTGTCGGTGCTGAGTCGAAGCGCAAAGCTGATTTTTTCTGAGTAAGGCTTTGTCCCGCTCGGCCCGAAGGCATATGCGACACAGACACCCGCGCTCGTTGAGGCTATAACCTGGAGAGCCAGGAAACGGATCAAGCTCCGACGAAACGATAAATCAAGTTTGTATTCGCCCTGTCGCATCTTAAGTACCTCCTGACCTGTAAGATGCGACGCTAATTTTTAAAGAGAAGTTCACTCTGTGGTTTCAGCCTTCGATGACGTCTCGTTTGAGTCAATGCCGCGTTAATAAGGGGTGTTGCTACCAACCTAGAACGAAAAGCGGCGACCAGAGATCTGGCCGCCGTGAGTCCGAAGTCCTTAGGCGATCGCGAGGGGAACAAGCGGCGCCGTTGCTGCGATACGCCCTACGACGGGCCGCAGCCACTCACGCCCGCGCGATTATGGTTTCCAGCTGTTGCCGGGTGGTGGCGTTGAAGCGATCTGAGCGGTGGTATGCTGCCGTGAACGGCGACCGGACTTTCCCCACGAGCCCGGCGGAAAGCATCGATTTCGATCCCGAACTTGGTCCCCTCCCCGCCCTGGACGCGAGGCCAGTGGTTCTGACACACCAGTGCCACGAAAGCCTCGGGCGTGCAGCCGCATGCCTCGGCGAGCTCTTCCGCGCTGAACCAAGGCTCGGCCTTAGGATCGGTGGTAAGCATCGAGCCTGGCCTTTCGCTCGCGGCTGACTTCGGGACACCTCCGATCTTGGAGCTGGCAGTCAGGCCTTCACGTTCTTCTTGGCAGGCCGCGTCGGAACTGACCCCGTGTAAATAGGATCGAAGTCGATCGCCTTCTTGGCTGCGAGCTTTGCAAGACCGCCCTTATCTAAGTTTGCCTGAGGATTCGGTGCTGCGAGAAAAAACAGCGCGGAGACTGCCGCCATCGCTTTGACTCCTGTCCAGACGTGGCGAGGAAGATTGGACAACGTCATTTCGGGCGACATGGTCGGTGGTCCTATGACTGCAATTTACAGCTTATGGATGCTACGGAAAAGTTTCATCGCTGACTACGTAATTTGGTGCTTACGGTTGACGCTTGATTAATAAAACCCAGCACTGGTCGCCCGGCGTACTAGGGTCCGACCTCGAAAGCGCACCACGTCGGTGCGACCGGTGCAGCTGCCTACGCTTCCCTCATAACCTCTTCCGTCTCAATAACGAGGGTTTCGTTACCGTAGAGTGGTCCGGATAGCGTCTGGGATCGTTGCTTCCAAGGCGAGGCACGCGCGGCACAGCGCCATCCTGCCCTCTGCTAAACCTCTGCCATCGCTAGCATCGCGATGTCGGCCGGCTTGACCGTCTTTTTCCAGCACCGAGCACTACCATGACCACTTCGCGCGCTAGCGCATCCGCGCGCCTCCATGGCCGTCGTTCGGCCCGCGGCCATTGCCTCAACTTGCGTCCGGACCCGCCCGACATCCGGGATCACCTGTTCGCGCAGCACAAGCCTGTGAACGCTGCGGCTCTGCCCGATGGCATGGAAGCTATGCGGAGTTTTGGGTGACGGCAACGGTCAGGGGGTGCGGTGATCTAGGCGGGCGATGACTTCGGTTCCGTCGCGGACGATGACGCCGGCGACGATTTTCGCCCTTCAGCCGTCGCCAGATCTTCGCGGCAGCCATGACGAGCGCGAGCACCTTCAGCTTGACGGTGATCGGCGAGAGCGCGCCCTTGGTCCGCATGGTCCGGTGCCGCACCGTGGCGAACACGCTCTTGATCGAATTTGTCGTCCGGAGGTGATCCCAGTGCGCGGCGGGCATGTCGTAGAATGCCGGTCGTGTCCCACAGCGTGGTGTAGCTTTCTGGGAGCCACCACGATCACCGGCTTGGGCCGGGATGGTCAGGCTAATGAGGGGATTATCGCCGATCGGAGCAATGCTTTCCAGCGTCATGTAGTGGGTCCGTTGCACGGCCCATTCGTCGTTCTGTCCGAGGAGGATCGCGCCGACGAGGCGGGTGATGGCGTCCTCGTTGGGGAAGATGCCGACCACCTCGGTCCGGCTCTCGATCTCGCCTTTCAGGCGCTCCAGCGGGTTCGTGCTGTGGAGCTTGACCCGATGCGCGACGGGGAAGCCCATATAGGCCAGCACGTCCGGTTCGGCAGCGTCCATCAGAGGGGCGAGCTTGGGAACCTTGGGCCAGAGTTGATTGGCGACCTTGCGCCACTGGACCTTGGACGCTTCAGCGTCGTCCTGGGCGAACGCGGTCGCGATGAAGGCCGAGACGACACGCCACCCGCTCTTACCGGCGTGAGCCAGGACGTTGCGCATGAAGTGGGCGCGGCAGCGTTGCCAGGTCGCGGTCATCACCTTTTGATACGGAGGCCTTGACGCCTTCGTGGGCGTCCGAGATCACGAGCTTGACACCGCGCAGACCTCTCCGGGCGAGCTTGCGCAGGAACGCCGTCCAGAAGGTCTCGGCCTCGGACGGGCCGACATCCATGCCGTGCACCTCGCGCTTCGCAAGGACGCACTGAGGACGGGGGCACCGTTCGCCTCATACCAGCGGATTGCACTGGACCGGCATTCATTCGCCCCGGTGCCCACACAATCGCCGTTCTGCAATCCTTGTCCCGGTGAGCTCCGGCTCCGAC
>NZ_JAKSYF010000003.1:0-1657 GCF_022829745.1 Methylobacterium sp. E-016 | reverse complement strand
GCCGAGCGCACCGACAACCTGTCCGGCGGCCAGCAGCAGCGCGTCGCCATCGCGCGCGCCCTCGTGCAGGAGCCCGAGATCATCCTGGCCGACGAGCCGATCGCCTCGCTGGATCCGCGCAACACGCGCGTGGTGATGGATTCGCTCCTGCGCATCAACAAGCATTACGGGATCACGGTCCTGTGCAACCAGGATTTCACGTGTCCCGCCCTACTCGTATCCCGAATGTCGTCCGTCCCGTACGGGGCTGTCACCCATCATGCCGGCCTTTCCAGACCGTTCCGGTAAACTCCACTCAGGCATTGGCCTGGTCCGCGTTCGCTCGCCACTACTAACGGAGTCTCGTTGATGTCCTTTCCTCCGGGTACTGAGATGTTTCAGTTCCCCGGGTTCGCTTCAAACCCCTATTGTATTCAGGATTTGATACCTTCATGTGACCAATCGTAGTGAAGCCGCAGATCAAAGATCTGCAGCCACAATACGAAAGGTCGAAGGTGGGTTTCCCCATTCGGAAATCCCTGGATCAAAGCTCGTTCGCAGCTCCCCAAGGCTTATCGCAGCGTACCACGTCCTTCATCGCCTCTCAGCGCCAAGGCATCCACCGAATGCTCTTAAGGCACTTGATCGCTCTCGTGATCGATGTCCGCTCTGACCGGCAGCCGCTGCAAAGCGGCTCCGGTCAGGCGACACGGTCACAAAAAGACCAGTTCCCCTGCCGTTTCCGGCAGAAGAACAGTTGCTTGCCGAACATAACCGTCCCGGACCAGCTTTCGCTGCCGCAGACGGCCACATTCCCTCTTCACGATGTCGATTGGTTTTGCGCACTGAGCCGGATTGATGCCCTGGCTCGCGCAAACTGGTTTATCCGGATGCTTTGGAACTTGGGCCTGCCCTCATTCTGAGACGTCGCAGCTCGCGCTGCGCCAAGTCCCAAAAAAATGGTGGAGACAGACGGGATCGAACCGACGACCTCATGCTTGCAAAGCACGCGCTCTCCCAGCTGAGCTATGTCCCCGATCACGAGCATCCCAAATTGGTGGGCCTGGGACGACTCGAACGTCCGACCTCACCCTTATCAGGGGTGCGCTCTAACCACCTGAGCTACAGGCCCGTGCCAGCCAAGAACAACCCCGCTCGGAGGATGCCGGCTGACAGTCCGGATAATGAGAAAGAGAAACGAGGACGGCACCGTCCCGCATAGCGGGGCTAAGACTAGCCCCATGTATCCAATGACGCGGCAAGAGGAGCGGACCGGCAAACACGAAGCGTGCCGATCGTCACTAAAGCTGCATCCTTAGAAAGGAGGTGATCCAGCCGCAGGTTCCCCTACGGCTACCTTGTTACGACTTCACCCCAGTCGCTGACCCTACCGTGGTCGCCTGCCTCCTTGCGGTTGGCGCAGCGCCGTCGGGTAAGACCAACTCCCATGGTGTGACGGGCGGTGTGTACAAGGCCCGGGAACGTATTCACCGTGGCATGCTGATCCACGATTACTAGCGATTCCGCCTTCATGCACTCGAGTTGCAGAGTGCAATCCGAACTGAGACGGTTTTTGGGGATTTGCTCCAGATCGCTCCTTCGCGTCCCACTGTCACCGCCATTGTAGCACGTGTGTAGCCCATCCCGTAAGGGCCATGAGGACTTGACGTCATCCACA
>NZ_JAKSYF010000209.1:0-4061 GCF_022829745.1 Methylobacterium sp. E-016 | reverse complement strand
ACCGCGTTCGACCGCATTCGTCCTTGGGCTATCGGCCGCCCGCGCCTGTCACCTTCCCGGACCTGGCTTTCCGGCTACCCATGGCCGCTACCATGCAGTAGCCTCTCAATCGGCTCGGTCCAAAATACCGGTCAGGTCAGGGCCGGATCGGCTTCTCGACGAGCTTTTGCGGCCGGCCGCGACCGTCCAGGGTGACGACGCCGTAGGCTTCGGGGCCGTCGACGTGATAGGCGAAGACGGTCGCCCCGCGCTCGCGCATCGCCGCGCGGACGAGCAGGTTCTTGAGGCCGGCCCCGAAGAACAGGTTGTCGCCCAGCACCAGGGCGACCGGGTCGGTACCGACGAAGTCGCGCCCGATGATGAAGGCCTGGGCCAGCCCCTCGGGCTTGGGCTGCACCGCATAGGAGAAGCGCAGGCCGAACTGCTCGCCGGTGCCGAGCAGCTGCTGATAGCTGCCGAGGTGCTCGGGCGCGGAGATGATCAGGATCTCGCGGATGCCCGCCAGCATCAGCACCGAGATCGGATAATAGATCATCGGCTTGTCGTAGATCGGGAGCAGCTGCTTGTTGATGGCCAGCGTCGCCGGGTGAAGCCGGGTCCCGGACCCTCCGGCGAGGACGATGCCCTTCATGGCGACCCACTCCTCCTGCTCGACCGCGCCCCGCCGGGGACGCGATCACGATCCGAAACATCCGACGCTCCGCCGGGACGTGCCCGAAGCGATCCAGGCCTCACCGCGCCGCGGCGGCCGGTCTCAGGTCGGGCGCCGCACCGATCCCCGCCGCCTGCTCCAGCACGTGAAGGTCGAGCGCGAACGGCGATGGGGGCGCGACGTCTTCGCGCGCGGCGGTCAGTAGATTGTCCAGCAGCATCGAGCCGACGGCCGTCTGCCAGAGCCACAGCCCGTTTGCCTGACCGACGAAGCTTGGTTCGCCACCGAGGGCACCGGCCGGCCTGAAGCCGGCGGCGAGACCGATCCCGAACACGCCGGCGACCGGCCGGCCCTTCGCGTCGAGAACCCGACAGGCACCATCCACGGCGGGACGGGGGGACGTGTTTCCCGTCAGGCGGATCGGTGCACCGCTCGAATCGAACAGGGGCAGCAGTCTCGGTCGATAGCCCAGCGCCGCGACGATGACGTCGGCCTCCTCGAGAAGGCGATGCGCGGGGGCCGGATCCGCGCCGTCGATGAGCATCGGAACGACACGCGGGTCCCCCGGCCGCCCGCCGATGCGTCTGACGTTCATGATCAGGTCACGGGATTCGGTCCGGAATCCGGCGAACCGGAAGACGAAGCCGCTCACCGGGCAGATGTCGCAAGGCTCGAACTCCGTATAGCCGTCGGCCAGAGCCGCCTCGGAGGACGGATAGAAGATCCGCAGCGGGCGCCGATGCAGGATCTGGATGCTGCCGGGCCGCTTCGTCTCCTCGGGCAGGGTTCTCAGGAGCAGCACCGCCGTTGCGACCGCGCTCGTGCTGCCGCCGACGATCGCGATGCGCGGCTCGGTGCGGCCCAGCAGGAAGCGAGCGAGGCGCTCCGTGCCGCCCTGTCGCAGGACATCGTCGGATTGCAGGATCTTGCCGGCGAATGTCGGCAGGAGCGGCCGGCCCGCGACCGGCTCCTCGAGCAGCCGCGCCGGATCCTGTGCGCCGCAGGTGGCGAGGAGCAGCGTGTCCGACACGACCTCGAAGGTCGTGCCCATCGTCCTGCTGCAGGTTTTCGTGTGCCACAGCCCGTCCGCGTCGCGGTGGGCGCTCGTCGCCTCGTGATCGACGAGGACCAGCCCCCCGGCATCCAGGATCGCCTTGTGGAGGACCTCGCCGATCAGGACCATCAGGGCCCCGGCCTTCTCCAGCGGGATCGAACCCTTTCCGTAGCCCCGCAACTCCCGGCACAGGGGATGGTCGACCAGCTGGCCGAGCCGCGGGTCGGCGTGATCGGTGACCGCGGTGAGGAAGGTTTCGGCCGTGCTGTCGGACCAGATCGCGTAGCGCCCCAGGCGTCCGGCTCCGAGGATCGGCCCGGCCTCGATGACGGCGACGCCGCCGGCGAGGATCTCGTCGAGGCGCCCGTCTCGCGAGGCCGCGACGAGGGGCGCGAGCGCGGCCGGGCCGCCGCCGACGATGGTGGTGCGAAACGGCGCCTTCGGCGCACGCCGGGCCATCACGCCACCTGCTCCCGAGCCTGGGCGCCGCAGGCCGTGCGAAACGCCTCGCAGATCCGGCCGACATCCGCGACGGTGAGGAAATCCGAGAGCGGGAGTGAGACGACGTGCGCGCTGAGCGCATCGGCCACGGGAAGCGCGCCGAAGACGCACCGCTGCTGGAAGTAGGGCTGCTGCCCGACATGGGGGCTGAAGTAACTCCCCGTGCCGACGCCCATCCGTGCCATGTCCGCACGGATCGCGTCCCTGCTCGCGGCCGATCCGACCGGGAGCAGCACGGGCATGAACTGATAGACGATGCGCTCGCCCGGCGCCTGCTGCATCGAGAAGTCGCGCAACGCCTCGCGATACGCGGCGGTGAGGATCTGCCTGTGCCGAGCGCGTTCCTCGAAATCGCCGAGGCGGACGAGGGCGCCGAGCGCGGCGACCTCCGACATCTTGGCGTTCATCCCCGGCAGCACGGCCGAGCGCTCGCTGTCGAAGCCGAAATTCGCCATGCTCCGCAGGAGCGCGATCGTCTCGGCATCGGTGCTGTAGATCAGTCCGCCCTCGCCGACGCCGAACGGCTTGGTGCCGTGCATCGAATAGACGATCATGTGCGGGGAGCCGGTGCCGAAGGCTCGACCGAGCTGGTCGAGGCATCCGAGCGAGGCGGCGGCGTCGATCACGATCGAGACATCGTGTTCCTGCGTCAGGCGATCGTAGCGCGCGAGATCGATGCACGCCCCGAAGGTCGCGTACGGCATGATCGCGACGACCTCTCCGGCATGGGCCCTCAAGGCCTCGTCCTCGGCGATCCGGCAGGCGCACCAATCCGACGGATCGACGTCGATCAGCAGCGGCGTGAGGCCTGCCCACAGCGCCGCATGGGCCGTCGCCGCGAACGTGAAGGCCGGCATGATGACGTAGCGCGCGGTCGGCCCGGACCGTTCGGCGGCCAGCTTCAACGCCAGCATCAATCCGCTCGTTGCATTGCAGACGGTGAGGCACGAACCGACGCCGCCGAAGACGTTCTCGATCATCGCCGCTTCGAGTCGCGTATTGGTCGGCCCATAATTGCTTAACCAACAGGATCGCTCGATCTCTTGGAGCTCGCTGACGTGATCGCTCAGGCGCGGCGCATCCGGCTTCGTGAGGGGCAGATAGTTCGCTGCGATGGTTTCCAGCGCTCGCACTGTCATGGTGAGACCTCAGAATTACTGAATTCGCCCTGATCGCCGTTCGGGAGAACTGATCCCCGACGCGAGAAGCATGGCGGCGGTATTTTCTCTATTCAACTCACCGAACGCCTATATTATTGACTAGCCCAAAATCGCTCGGAGGCGGATATCAGGCTTCATGGTTTGGGGAGATGTCGCGATGACAGCAGAGCGATCGAGTTGCTGCGAATTCAATCAATTATCGGCCGTATACAGCTGCGGAATATTGGAAAAATTCACCTGCAGGTTCCTCGGCACTGTCACGCACCGTCGCGGGCCATCGCGCGCGGGCACGGCTCAGGGGTCTTCCGCCGACCGTTCCTCAGCGCGACCACGGAGGGACGGGGCATCGCCGAACGCGTTCGCACGCGCAAAAGGATTAGGGTTGGCGCCGATGATGTATCCGTTTCGGCCCAAGCGAATACGTCCATCGGGAACACCGCGAGGTCGTGTCCCTTGGCGTGGTGTAGCTCGGTGAGGACCACCACGATCACCGGCTTGGGCCGGGACGATCAGGCTGCCAGAGTGGGCAGGCTGACCAGGGGATCCTCGCCGGTCGGGGCGATGCTTTCCAGGGTCATGTAGCGCGACCGCTGGACGGCCCATTCGTCATTCTGTTCGAGCAGGATCGCGCCGACGAGACGTGTGATGGCAGCCTCGTTGGGGAAGATGCCGACCACCTCGGTCCGGCGCTTGA
>NZ_JAKSYF010000160.1:0-808 GCF_022829745.1 Methylobacterium sp. E-016 | reverse complement strand
GCCGGCCAGCAGCGCGCGCGACAGCACGCCGTAATCCTTCCGGACACGGGCGTCGGCGGCGAGGTCGGTGTTGCGCACCAGCGCGCCGAGGCGCAGGCCGCCCTCCGGGGTCGGCTCGATCCGGTCGAGCCCGAGCCCGTTGACGTCGACGAGGTGGGTCGGGGTCTCGATCTGCAGCTTCATCAGGTCGAGCAGGTTGGTGCCCCCGGCGATGAACTTGGCGTTGGGCGTGCGCGCCACGGCGGCGGCGGCCTCGGCCGGCGTGCTCGGGCGCTCGTAGGTGAACGACTTCATGCGGGCCTCCGGCCGGTCTCGAGGCCGGCGACCTCGCTCATCGCCTCGACGATGTTGGAATAGGCGCCGCAGCGGCACAGGTTGCCGCTCATGCGCTCGCGGATCTCGGCCTCGGTGACCCGGGTCGGCGCGGTGAGGTCGGCGGTGACGTGGCTGGGGATGCCGGCCCGGATCTCGTCGAGCACGGCCACGCCCGAGCAGATCTGGCCGGGCGTGCAGTAGCCGCACTGGTAGCCGTCGTGGCGGACGAAGGCGGCCTGCATCGGGTGCAGGTCGTCGGGCCGGCCCAGCCCCTCGATGGTGGTGATCTCGGCGCCCTGGTGCATCACGGTGAGCGTCAGGCAGGCGTTGATGCGCCGCCCGTCGACGATCATCGTGCAGGCGCCGCACTGGCCGTGGTCGCAGCCCTTCTTCGAGCCGGTCAGGTGCAGATGCTCGCGCGCCGCATCGAGCAGGCTGGTGCGGGTGTCGAGCTCGAGCTCGCGCCGCTGGCCGTTGATCGTGAACCACACCC
>NZ_JAKSYF010000077.1:0-4311 GCF_022829745.1 Methylobacterium sp. E-016 | reverse complement strand
TCGAGGCGCACCAACACCGCGATCAGCAAGCCGTTGGCCAGGACCAGTCGCCCTTCGCAATCTGGGCTGCTAGTGTCGACCATGATCGGCTGCAGCACGAGCAACGTCTTGACGTTGTCTCGCGCATCCATGTCTAACCCCCGCGGAGCTGATTCAGCCATGGCTCGCTCCGGCGTGCGCCCCAACGGGTGTTCTTGAGATGGAGGTAGTTCGGCGTGAACCGGCAGAACGCCTTCAGTTTCTCAACATCATGGATCGTCAGAACGCGCTGTTTGATTGTAATCAGGCCGAGATCACGAAGCTCTCGCATCGTGCGGTGCACGTGAACGGCAGAGAGGCCCATCGCATCCGCAAGCTCCACCTGCGTGAACGGGAAGGCGTAGCTGTCGTTCGTCACCTTCCCGACAGCATCGAGCCGGACCAGCAGTTCGCAGAGTAGATGAGCGAGACGCTGGTCCGGTGTACGGCCACCAAGATTGACCAACCACTCGCGCAGCACCGCCTCATCGACGAGGGCGCACCACCAGAAAGCCCGAGTTATCTGAGGGTGAGACCCAGTGATCTCGTCGACTGCCCGACGCGGTATGTCGACGACCTGGCACGCGGAGATCGTGCCGATGTTGTGGTCCATCTGATCGAGAATGAACACATTCAGATTGCAGAAATCCCCTGGGACCATCAGGGCCATGATCTGGCGTTTGCCATCCGGCAGCACCTTGTAGCGGCAAGCGAGGCCGTCGAGGATTAGATGAACGTTCTCTGGTTCGTCACCCTCTTGGATCAGATCAACTCGTGCATCGACCTGCCGGATGCGTGGCACCAGACCCTCCAGGGCCTGTCGATCTTCATCCGACAGGGCCTCGAAGCATTCCAGCTTTCGGGTCAGTGCATGCTGCATCACGCCTCGACGTATGTATGGATATCGGGAGCGTATATCAAAAAAAACCTCTAGGATTTCATCATTTGATGACTTAAGAACCCGTAGCGCACAAATTTTACTCTCTGGTCAATCCTGTCAGCATTCAAAAATTCGCCGATGAGGAGCTGAATGTTCGGCGATGGTCGATAAATCACACTTTTGATGTATTTTTCTTCCTCTCAATCTGATACTGGTAGGTCCTGGCGAGCGTAGGCGTAAAATCGCTTCCGCCTGATTGTGCGGAGTGCTGAATGCTTCGGTATTATTTTCACGTCTATGACGACGATAATAGCTCGGACGATGAGGGTGTTGAATTCGTGAACATGCGAGCCGCCGGTGTCGAGGCATTCCGTTTCGCCGGGGATCTCATTAAAGCTAAGGCAGCGCAGATGCTAAGCGGAGAACTGTGGCACATGGAGGTCAAAGATCAGCAGGGCCTCGTAATTATACGGCTCGATCTTAAGCTAAGCGGTTTTCTTCTGGACGCATCTGCCTCATAGTCAGGTGTTAATATGGGCTCCTTGTGTTGGGCGCTACCCCTGTCGCCCCGATCTGACGCCGGATGGCGTTGCTGTCGTAGCTCTTGTCGGCCAGCATGAGCTGGCAGGCCGGCGAGCGCTTGAAGAGTTGCGCTCCCGCCTTGCAGTCCGACACCTATTATAGATGAAGGCATCGCGCTCTCCTTCGAACGCGCGCCATCGAATCAGACTGCGCACCTCAACGCTACCCGCGACTCAATCCGAACAGGAAGGGCTCTAGCGACCCTGAAGCGGAGAAAACGGTCGAGCTCTATCCGTAGCGGGGGATGTGAATATGTCGGTCATGCGCCTCAATGCTTCGCGCCTATGACGCGTCGTCGATCATGTAGCGATGACAACGCGTGCATGCGGCGAGGCTGCAGTTCGGAAACGTCCAGGAGAACTTTCGCCCCCTGGATGGCAGAGAGGGTTACGGGACTGGCCCCCTGCCACCGCGCCTCGTACTCCAGCATATCTAACTGCTCGATCATCGCCCGAACCGCTTGGTCACTTTGCCCGGTCGGAAATTTGCTCAGCAGATCGATCAACATGTCCATGTGCCGGCACGCGGCCGGGGGGAGACCACTAAGCGCCATATTGATCGTCCTGTACCGCCCCGTGAGCAGGGATCTTGCCAGGATGCTCCGGGGTGGGCGCTCTCATTTGATGATTGGCGTGTCACACTCTCCGCATCACCGTAGCATCTTGCTTACCATCCGAGCCCGAGGGCGCGGGTGTCCTCGCTAGGCGCGGCGGTACGTATGTGCTCAATCACTGCTCTCAGTGCGGGAAAGGCTGCCGCGCGGGTCTCGGCCACTCTCGCCTCCGTCTTATCGTGTGGTTTGGCGAAAGTAGCGGATGCCCCCAGCGCTACGTCGATTGCCATGTTGAAAGGTGGCAGGGTGTAGATCCGCTGCCAGTACCTTCTCGTTCCTGTCGGAGCGGAGGTTCATCACCGGCGGCTTGGACTGACGCTTGAGAGGAATGATAGTCGCGCTCACCTGATTCCGGCGTATCGAGATGGCCTCAGGCAGCCGCCTGGGAAGCTTGGCGTACCTTGCGAGTCGCTTGATCCACCTGCTCGCTCGCTCGGGCGATGTCCTCCATGCCGCTGGCGATCGTCGTTACCCCATGCGCGGCCGTTTGCATGCTGCCTGACATCTCCCGAGTCACCGCGGATTGTTCCTCGACCGCAGCGGCGATGGCACCCGACACCTCATCGAGCGAGCGGATTGTCGCCTGGATCGAGCCGATGGCATTGACCGCCTCGCGCGCAGCGGTCTGGGTCGCTACAATCTGCCCACGGATCTGGTCGGTCGCCTTGGCCGTCTGCTCGGCCAGCGCCTTCACCTCGGAGGCAACCACGGCGAAGCCTTTGCCCGCCATGCCGGCACGCGCCGCCTCGATGGTGGCGTTCAGTGCTAGCAGGTTGGTCTGGGCCGCGATGCCCTGGATCAGCGTCACGACATCGCCAATCTGCGACGCCTGGTCGCTCAAGCCAGCAACGATGCTGCCCGTGCGCTGTGTTTGCTCAACCGCCTGTCCAGCCATTCGTGCAGCATGGCTTACCTGCTGACCGATCTCGCCAACCGACGCCGACAGCTCCTCAGCGCCGGAGGCGACAGACTGGATGTCGTTCGAGACCTGCCCCACCGTGCCTGCTGCGTCGACCGTTTGACGAGTGACATTCTCTACTGCATGGCCGATCGCATCGAGGTCGGCGCCGATCGCGTGCTGCGCTCTGGCTCGACGGTGTCGCTCGTGAACCTGTGCCGTGATATCGGTAGCGAACTTCACCACCTTGAACGAAATGCCATCCCGGTCGCTGATCGGATTGTAGGTCGCCTGGATCCAGACCTCGTGACCGTCCTTGGCGATCCGCCGGAACTCACCAGATTTGAACTTGCCCTGACCAAGATCAGCCCAGAAGCTGCGATAGGTTTCCTCCTTCCGCTCGTTGGCATCGACGAACAGGCTGTGATGCTGCCCACGGATCTCATGGAGTTGGTAGCCTAGCGTACCTAGAAAGTTCGGATTGGCGGTCAGGACAGTGCCGTCGAGGGCAAACTCAATGACCGCCTGCGAGCGGTTGAGAGCGGCAAGTTGGCCTTCCTGGTCGATCGAACGCTGGACTTGGGCCGTGATATCGGTAGCAAACTTCACGATCTTGCTGACGCGGTCGGCGCGGTCGAGAATTGGATTGTACGTCGCCTGAATCCACACCTCACGACCGCCCTTGGCAACGCGCTTGAACTCGCGGGTCTGCGCCTCACCTCGACGCAACGCATCCCAGAACGCATGATAGGCCGGCGCATCGCGCTCCGCAGGAGGGGCGAAGTTCCGGTGGTTCTGTCCCTTCAACTCGGTCAATGTATAACCGACGAGACCAAGAAATTTGGCATTGGCATCCAATATCGTGCCGTCAGGAGCGAACGTGATGCGGGCATTTGAACGATCGATACTATCGAAAAGTGCACGTGAGGGAGTCTCGAACAAGCGCACAGGTGAACTCCGAACGATTAGGCAGGGGCACCCGCTTATAGAAGCTGAGTTCTAAGAACAATCTCTTAAAAAATTTATCTAATCACATGAGTTTCATCGATTACAAAATGATGAGTATGATTCTAGTTTGGTCATAGAGGGGGGGTGAGGATGAGAATTTTGATAGGATGGGTGATTGGCGCCTCGCCGGATTTAGTTCTGGCGGCGCCCTGAAGGCGCCTTAGAGTAGTTTGAGACCCCGTTTCATAAGGGGCAGCCGCGGATCGCTGCTTGGGGTGAGCGGCGAGCATCGTCAGCGTTGGGAGAGTGTCTGACGCTCACCCTGGAACGCCGATGTGGACACCCGCCGCCCGTGCCGAGCTTGCGCGCGAG
>NZ_JAKSYF010000179.1:0-1256 GCF_022829745.1 Methylobacterium sp. E-016 | reverse complement strand
TCGGGGCGATGCTTTCCAGGGTCATGTAGCGCGACCGCTGGACGGCCCATTCGTCATTCTGTTCGAGCAGGATCGCGCCGACGAGACGTGTGATGGCAGCCTCGTTGGGGAAGATGCCGACCACCTCGGTCCGGCGCTTGATCTCGCCGTTCAGGCGCTCCAACGGATTGGTCGAGTGCAGCTTGACCCGGTGGGCGGCCGGGAAGCCCATGTAGGCCAGCACGTCGGGCTCGGTCGTGTCCATCAGGGCGGCGAGCTTGGGCACCTTGGGGCGGAGTTGGTCGGCCACCCGCCGCCATTGCTGACGGGCCGCCTCGGCATCATCCTGGGCGAAAGCGGTGGCGATGAAGGCCGAGACGACGCGCCGCCCGCTGCGGCCGGCATGGGCGAGCACATTCCTCATGAAGTGCACCCGACAACGCTGCCAGGTGGCGTTCATCACCTTGGCCACCGAGGCCTTGATGCCCTCGTGAGCGTCCGAGATGACGAGCTTGACCCCGCGCAGGCCGCGCCGGGCGAGCTTGCGCAGGAAGTCCGTCCAGAACGTCTCGGCTTCCGACGGGCCGACATCCATGCCGAGGACTTCGCGGCGGCCGTCGGTGTTCACGCCGACCGCCACGATGACGGCGACCGAGACGATGCGCCCGTCCTGGCGGACCTTCACGTAGGTCGCGTCGATCCAGAGGTACGGCCACTCGCCCTCAATGGGGCGGTCGAGGAATGCGCCAACCCGCTCGTCGATCTCCTGGCACAGGCGCGAGACCTGGCTCTTCGACACGCCCGTGCCGCCCATGGCCTGGACCAGATCATCCACCGAGCGGGTCGAGATGCCCTGGATGTAGGCCTCCTGGATCACCGCCGTCAGCGCCTTCTCCGCCATGCGACGCGGCTCAAGGAAGCCGGGGAAGTACGAGCCCTTGCGCAGCTTCGGGATGCGCAGTTCGACTGTGCCGGCGCGCGTCTGCCAGTCCCGGTCACGGTAGCCGTTGCGCTGGACCAGACGCTCGGCGCTCTTCTCGCCGTGAGCCGCGCCGGTCAGGCCGCCCACCTCCAGCTCCATCAGTCGCTCGGCTGCAAAACCGATCATCTCGCGCAGCAGATCGGCGTCGGCACTCTTCTCCATCAGCCCGCGCAGGGCCATGATCTCGTCGGTCATCGGGGGTCTCTCGGGTTCGGGGTTGGTCGTCGCAACCCGACCCTACCCGGCAACCGCCGATGACCACCCCTCAGCTACACCACCGCCTGGGACACGACCC
>NZ_JAKSYF010000177.1:0-11769 GCF_022829745.1 Methylobacterium sp. E-016 | reverse complement strand
ACCCTGGAAAGCATCGCCCCGATCGGCGAGGATCCCCTGGTCAGCCTGCCCACTCTGGCAGCCTGATCGTCCCGGCCCAAGCCGGTGATCGTGGTGGTCCTCACCGAGCTACACCACGCCAAGGGACACGACCGATGTCTGCTCATGGCGCATGGCGGCGATGCTGAATGGCTTGGTTGGGTGGATTGTTGCCGTTCCGCTTTTGGGACGCCGAATTAGAGCACTGGACCTTCGCGCACCCGGGAGCAGTCGACTGCTTCGCGCCAAACCCCGTCATTCAGCCCACTCCGCCGCCTTCTTCGAAGCGGATGCTCCAGCAGCTCAGCGCGCAAGTCCGAGGAGGGTGCATTGGCGACGTGTTTCCGAACTGCACAAGCGGTGGCGCATCCCCATGGCTCGCGGCACAAGTTCAAGCCTGAATGCGCCAGGTTATTCTTGCCGCGCCAGCCGCTGCGGATAAAGAATATAACATTTCCTGATGCACATTAGGCGTACGTTGGCTTAATCCGCCCCATACAGAATTGGGTAGGTCTACCTAAAACAGTAGCGCTTCTATAGTTAATTTAGCATCACAAATTATAAATTAAACTATCGTATTTTTAACGTGGAACGGGTAAATTCTTCAACATTGTCAATCAGGCTATCGAGATATTTTATTGCCGCCTCTTGTTCTTGCTCTGCAACACATCGGGCGATCCCCGCGTGGAGACGCGTTGTCTCGCCAAGATTGGCATTGTCGCCGTAGGCATACCAGAAGCGGCGTGCCAAGCCCTGAATTAGCTTCATCGCGTTCGTCGCGAACTCGTTGCCAGCGCTCGTGAGTAGAAGGAGGTTGAACTCGCGGTCGAGCGCTAGAAAGGCCTTGCCATCCCCACGCGAGCCTGCGTCTTCCATTAGGTCAGCGATCTCGCGAAATCGCCCACGCTCCACCGCCGTGGCATGTGTCGCTGCGGCCTCGACGACGTAGCGTTCCAGGTACCGACGCAGCTCCAGCATCTTAAGCTGACGCTTCACGTCGATCTCGGTGATGACCACCCCTCGCTTCGGGTGGACCGCGACGAGGCCCTCCCGGGCGAGTTGCTGGAGGGCTTCGCGCACGGGCGTCCGGCCAAGGCCGAGCATCGCGGCGAGGGACGTCTCCGAAAGCACCTGGCCGGGCGCGAGCGCGAGCGTCGCGATACGTTCCTCAAGGGCGAGGTAGGCTTGGCGGACCTGCGAGTCCGCCTCGCCGGGAAGCCCAGTCCCGCGCTTTTCCGGCTGACCAGGAGCCAACGAGGTAATTGCTTCGAGGTTCAAGCGTCTACCTTATCGAACTCCCAGGACTGCACCCTTCGATAGCGGCTGGACGAGCTGCTGGTAAAGGGCGAGCCATCCCTTCTCCGTGGTCGGGGCCCGCGGCACGAGCGCGCCGATCCGCGCGGACAACTCGGCATTGTCGATGGCCAGCGTGAGACGGCGTTCGTTCAGGTCGATCAGGATGCGATCGCCCGTTTCCACGACCGCCAACGGACCGCCCTCTGCCGCCTCCGGCATGACCTGACCGATGGTGATGCCGCTGTTGAGGCCGGATAGCTCGCCGTCAGTAATCACCGCGACGGTCTCCCCGAGCCCGGCCCCTACCAGGGCGGCCATGAAGCTCGCCGCGAAGACCGTGCCGGGTCCGCCTTTCGGGCCGAGCATGCGCAACACGACGACATCCCCTGGCTTAACGGCACCCGTCCGCAGTCCTTCGATGGCCTCGTTCTCGTCCTCGAACACGGATGCAGCTCCCTCGAAGCGCCGTATCGCGGCAGGGACCGCCGACAGCTTCACGACCGCTCCGTCCGGAGCGAGGTTCCCGCGGATGATGATGAGGCCGGGCTCGTTCCGGAACGGGTTTGCCAGGGGCCGGATCACGGCCGGATCTGGATCTGGACGGGCATCGAGGTTCTGGCCGAGCGTGTGCCCGCTGACCGTCAGGACGGACAAGTCGAGCACACCGGCGATCTGGCGCATGGCCCCCGAGACGCCGCCGGCCTGGTCGAAGGTCTCGATCCGGTCCGGTCCGTTTGGCCGGATACGCGTGACTTGGCCGA
This sequence comes from Methylobacterium sp. E-016, assembly GCF_022829745.1. Taxonomy (NCBI): domain Bacteria; kingdom Pseudomonadati; phylum Pseudomonadota; class Alphaproteobacteria; order Hyphomicrobiales; family Methylobacteriaceae; genus Methylobacterium; species Methylobacterium sp. E-016. The sequence continues at coordinate 9,694 of NZ_JAKSYF010000177.1, read as the reverse complement.
CCCTTTCAGCCGCGCGCTCGAACTCGGCGATGATATCGACATCGCACTCGCTCTCTACAGCAACAGCAATCAGGTGGCGCATGACGTTTACGGACGTGCCGATCGCGCAGGCGACGGTAACGGCGTTGCGGAAGGCGGCCGGCGTGAGGATCTGGCGGGCGGTGGTGCCTTCCTCGGTGAGTTCGACGATGCGGCGACCGGCCTGCCGTGCAAAGTCGTAGAGACGGTCGCCGCCCGCCCGGATCGGCGCATTGCCTGGGAGCGCCATGCCTAGCGCCTCGGCCAAGCAGTGCATCGAGTTCGCTGTCGCTAGTCCAGCGCAGACGCCGGGGCCCTTGATCGCCTGACAGGTTATCTCGGTCAGGTCGCCGAGCGAGATCTTACCCGCCTTCAGCGCGCCGACGGAGTTATAGACCTCCTCGATGTCGACGTGGTGGCCGCCGCACTCGCGGCCGAGTTGGTAACCGCAGGCCAGCACCAAGCTCGGAAGGTTCAGCCGTCCGGCGGCCATGAGCTGCGCTGGGGTGGTCTTGTCGCAAGACGCGAGCAAGATCATGCCATCGAGCACGGCGCCCTCGACCTGAACTTCGACATCGTTCACGAGAAGATCGCGCGTGGGCATCAGGTAGCGGCCGCCCTTGCCCGCCGAGGTGACGAAGTCGGAGGGGGCGACGGTCCTGATCTCGAAGGGCAGGCCGCCGGCCGCGCGGATCGCCTCCTGGACGACCACCGACACCTGATCGAGGTGCTGGTAGCAAACGGAAAGCTGGCTGGAGGAGTTGACGACAGCGATCTTTGGCTTGTCGAAGTCCTCTTCCGAGATCCCCATCGCAATCCATTGGGCACGCCGGACCGCCCACCGCGTGGTGCCTGGCTCGAAGTAGCTACGATACTGTCTAGTCATTGCGGAGGAATTCCTTTAGTCGAGATGAGCGCCGTCGCGGTTCAGCATTGCGCGGATGGTCGATCCATCGATGTCCCCCGGCTGCACGCGCTCGCGGACGGCGAGGCTCGCGGCGTGACCGATGGCGTGCCCATAAGCGAAGCATTGGGCGGTGACCCGGGCCGAAGCGACGGCCTCATGCTCGGCCGACAGGCATCGCCCGGCCGCGAGCAGCGACAGTCCGCGCTCGGGTACAAAGCAGCCGTAGGGGACCTCGTAGAAGTCGTCGATCAACCACTCGACCCGCGGACGCTCGCCGCTGTGAAGCTCGATAGGCCAGGGCGAGCGGGCAATGCCGTCGCCGCGCTTGCGGCCAGACAGGATGTCGGTGTTGAGCAAGATCTCGCGGCCACGGACTTGGCGGGTCTGCCGGACGCCAACCTGCACGCCGGTATCCTCCATCCAGCTATGCTCGCAGCCTGCGAGGTTCGCCCGAAAGAACGCGGCATAGGCCCGGGCCTGCCGTCGTCCGCGGATCTCGGCCTCGGTGAAATCGCGATAGTAGGTGGCGTTGAGCTCGCGACCATCCCCGCCGGTGACCCGGGTACAGTTGCACAGCAGCTCGCCCGGATGCGTCGTCGGGAAGAGCCAGATCTTGGTGCGCGGCAGGATGCTCCCGCTGGGGTCGGCAGCCCGGATCGCTTCCGAGACCGCCATCGGCATGATCGTGTCGTTGCCATAGGTCTCGCGGAAGTGCTCGACGTCGACGCCCTGGATGCGGAAGATCATGGTCGGGTTCTGGACCTGGCCATCGTGCCCCATAAAGGTCGACAGGCCTGCCATCGCCGTGACGTCAGCGTCGCCCGTGGCGTCGACGGTCACGCTGGCACGGACGCGAATCTTGCCCTGCTTGGTATAGGCCTGGACGCCCGCGACGCGATCTCCCTCAAGGAGAACCTCGGTGACCGTGCAGTGGTGGATCACCGTTACGCCGGCATCGACAAGCAGGTCATCGGCGACCTCGCGCCAGACCAACGGATCATGCACCCGGGTCCGGGTCAAACCGTAGACAAGCGGAGGGGTCAGGCCACCGCGTTCCTCCATGGCGGCGACGAACGTGTCCACGAAGCCATGCACGACGATGTCCGGCTCGGCATTGCGACGGGTGGCCTCGTACAGGCCGCAGACCGTCCCTGACAGACCGGCCACCGCTCCGCCGCCACAGAATCCGTAGCGCTCAAGCAAGGTGACACTTAGGCCCTGGCGCGCTGCCGTATGGGCGGCCGCGAGGCCAGCCGCCCCACCACCGCAGACCAGGACGTCAGTTTCGAGTTCCTCGACAGGCCTGCGATCAAGCGCTCGCGCTTCGACCATGCGCTTTCTCCATAGGGTCGACCGACCGAGCGGCTCCCTCTCCTTCTCATATCTTACTAGTATGTTAGTCGTATGCAAGAGATTGACGCATGGAATTTTCTTGCATACTCGTATGCCGCTGACATGCCAGGAGTATGTGAGGGGAGGAAAGCATGCGGTTTGGAGCAATCCCATACCGTTGGGTGATCGCGGTGACGTTGTTTGTCGCCTACAGCATCCAGTATCTTGATCGTGTGAAAACGAGTGTACTAAATCCCATAATCGCACACGATGTTGGTCTATCGACATCCGATCTTGGAACGGGTGCATTCTTGATGTTGCTCTTCTATGGTCCTTCGCAATACGTGTCAGGCATTCTGACGGACCGCTTCGGGGCGAAAAGGATCTTGATCTTTTCCGTCATTGCTTGGTCGGTCATGACGGCTTGGATGGCACATATTCAAAGTCGGGACGAATACTTTTTTCGAATGGCCTTGTTTGGCGCACTGGTCGGAACGGAATACGTACCGTCCGCGAGAATCCTCATGCGTTGGTTCAACAAGGAAGGACGGGCGCGCGCGCAAGCTCTTTTGTCTTGGGCGTGGATTCTGACGCCGGCCTGGGCAAGCGTAGTCGCAACCCAGTTTGCGCACGCTTCCGGCGACTGGCGGATCGTCTTCTACGTGACCGCAGCGTTTGGCGTGGTACCGTTACTATTGATCTTGTTGATCGTCTTTGACCGGCCTGAGCAATTCAGCGGCGCCGCGCCTGAAGACTTGGAGTATGCCTATCGCGACGAGATCGAGCGCGGCGAAATCCGGGTGGGCCATTATCAGGACGTAGAAGCAAAAGCACGCGCATCCGGTGGCATCCGGTTCGTCGATCTGTTCAAGAGCCAGAGCTACATCGCGGTCGTCGTCGTCGACATCGTCATGCAGATCACGCTCTACGGAGCCCTGACTTGGATCCCGCTGTACCTATCAGACGTATTCCACTTCAAGCTCCAGGAAATGGGCCTGTGGAGCGGCTTGTACTTCGCCGCGGGTGCCATCGGTAGCTTCGCCTCGTCCTACCTTTCTGACAAGGTCTTCCACGGCAATCGGCGTATCATGATTTTGGCCTGCTTCGTTGGCCTGGCGCCTTTCGTCTTCATGCTCGCACGGCTCAACGAAGCGGACCCGACGATGTTGGCCATTTGCCTGTGCGGTATGGGCTTCTTCGGCAACATGGCCTGGGGCCCGTTCCTGACCGTACCCGCCGAGATTTTCTCGCCGGAGGTCTACGGGAAGGCGATGGGTTTCGTGAACGGGGCCGGCTACACGGTCGCCGCCTTCAGCGCCAAGATCTTCGCAAGCCTGGTGGTCGTCACCTCGACGGGAAAGGACTACTCGAACGGTTGGCTGTTCATCGGCGCGTGCGTTCTGGTAGGCGTGGTCGCGGCCAGCTTCATCAAGACGCGAGAGAACGAGGCAAGTCAGCCTGTCGTCAATCCGGCAGCCGTCAAGGCCGGCTGACCAACCTGGAAGCGGGCCCCGCACCAGGGCCCGCCGGCGCGAACTGCGAGGCGACGTGAAGCGGGTTTTGGCCCCGTCACGAGCGCCGCGCGGATGACGAAGCATTGGGCCCGGCCACGAACCCGCACGCCATCCGGCGGATGGGGCGGAAGCACAGGCTCGGGGGCGATGCACGCGTCCCAGGCTCACGTCGACGGCAACCGATTCCGCGTGGCGATATGCGGGAGGCTCAGCTGCCGAGGTTGTGGTGATTTGCAGGCGCGGCACGTCAGACCTGAGGACGGGGCCCCGGGGCGATACGGCAAGTCCGGCGCGCCACGATAAACGACCGACAACAACAAAAACGATGAAGCCGGAGGAGACATCCATGCGAAGCCTTGCCATCCGTGCGGCGTGTCTCGCCGCTTTCACCCTCGGTGCGGGCACGGCCTCAGCCGAAGTCTTGAGGATCGGCGTCCTCTCGGACATGTCCGGACCCCAGGCCGATTTCGCGGGGCCCGGCTCCGTCCTCGCGGCGCGGATGGCCGTTGCCGATTTCGGCGGGACGGTCGCCGGCATGCCGGTAGAGGTCCTGTCCGCCGATCATCAGAACAAGGCCGATGTGGGTGCCAATATCGCGCGGCAATGGATCGACGCGGACGGGGTCGACGCGATCTTCGACGTCCCGAACTCGGCCGTCGCCCTCGCGGTCAGCGGCTTGGTCGCGCAGAAGAACAGGGCACTCATCGTCTCTGGCGCCGGCACGTCCGATCTGACCGGCAAGAATTGCACGCGCAACACTGTGCATTGGACCTACGACACCTGGGCGCAGGCCAACACGGTTGGCAACGCGGTGACGAAGTCCGGTGGAGACACGTGGTTCTTCATGACCGTCGACTATGCGTTCGGGCATGCCCTGGAGCGCGACGCGACGGAGGCGATTAAACAGGCCGGCGGGCGCGTCGTCGGCACCGTGCGCCACCCGCTCGGGACCTCCGACCTGTCCTCGTTCCTGCTGCAGGCCGAGGCGTCACGGGCGAAGGTGATCGGCCTGGGCAGCGCGGGCGTCGACACCGTCAACGCGGTCAAGCAGGCAGGCGAGTTCGACATCACCGAGCGCGGACAGAAGCTTGTCGCGATGCTGATGGTGCTTAACGACATCAGGGCGCTCGGCCTGCAAGTAGCGCAAAAGTTGCTGCTTTCGGAAGCCTTCTATTGGGACCTCAACGACGGCACACGCGACTTTGCCAAACGCTTCGCGGGCAGCTTCGGCGGCCGCTACCCGAATATGGTCCACGCCGGTGTCTACGCCTCGGTCCTACATTATCTGAAGGCCGTGGAGAGGACGAAATCCCCCAAGGATGGTGCCGCGGTCGTCGCCGCGATGAAGGACATCCCGACCAGCGATCCGGTGTTCGGTCAGGGCAGCGTGCGCAAGGACGGTCGCGTGATCCACGACATGTACTTGTTCGAGGTCAAGGCGCCCGGCGAGTCCAAGGGGCCGTACGATCTCTACAAAACCTTGGCCACTGTAAAGGCGGACAAGGCCTTTAGGCCGATGGATGCGGGCCAGTGTCCATTCGTCGGGCAGAGAGCTAATTGACCGCCCGCGCGATCCGCCGGTGGGTCTCAGGCGAACCATATGGCCGGCTCGCGCCGTACAGTCTATCTAATACTTAAAATTACAGCATAGATAATTAAATTAATGAGCAATAATTTTAGCAATCTCCGGATCAATCACTGATATTTAAAATCTAATAGTAATAATAATTTGTATTGTGGCGATAATCAGCTGATAGACCCTCAAAGCCAAGCATCGACCCACCGATACGTCAGGAAGACATCGATGATAACCTGCAGTGGGATACCGAGGAAATCTGTGCTGGTAGCGTGCGCGATCACTGGCTTATGGCCACTTCACTGCGCTGCCGAGGCTCCGGTCACCATCGGCCTGATCACCGACATGTCAGGTGTTTTTGCCGACGCCGACGGGCCGGGTGGCGCCGAGGCCATCAGGATGGCAATCGAGGATTTCGGCGGCGAGGTGCTGGGACAGAAGATCCGTTTCGTTTCGGCCGATCACCAGAACAAGGCCGACGTCGGCGCCTCCAAGGTGAGGGAGTGGTTCGACCGCGACGACGTCAGCATGGTCATCGCCGGCCCGAACTCGTCCGTCGGCTTGGCCGTCAACAAGCTCGCGCGTGACCGCAAGCGGGTGTTCATGCCGATCGGTTCCACGACCTCCCGCCTGACGAACGAGGACTGTTCGCCTTTCACGGTGCAATACGCCTACGACACAATCGCGCTGTCGAAGGGTACGGGCCTAGCCATCACCAAGCGAGGTGGCCGGAATTGGTACTTCATCACCGCGGATTTCGCCTTCGGCACTTCAATCGAGAAGGATACCCGGCAGGTGGTGCAGGCCCTCGGTGGTAACGTCGTAGGTTCTGTCAAGCACCCACTCGGCACCGTTGATTACTCCTCGTACCTTCTCCAGGCCCAGGCCGCCGCACCGGATGTGCTTGGCTTGGCCAATGCCGGGGCCGATACCATCAATTCCATCAAGGCGGTTGGCGAGTTTGGGCTAGTCGGCCAGATGACCGTCGTCGCGATGAACCTGTATCTCAGCGACGTGCACGCCCTGGGTCTCGAAGCGGCAAAGGGCATGTACATGACGGACGGCTGGTACTGGGACCTCAACGATCGGAGCCGGGCCTGGGCCAAGCGCTACTTTGCGCGCACCGGGCGGATGCCGACGCTGCCCCAAGCGGCCGACTACTCTGCAACGTGGCATTACCTCTCCGCCGTAAAGGCCGCTGGCACCCGCGACAGCGAGACCGTGATGGCCACGATGCGTGAGACGCCAGTCGATGATTTCTTCGCCCGCGGATACATCCGCCCGGACGGGCGCATGGTCCACGACATGTACCTCATGCAGGTCAAGACGCCGGCCGAGTCGAGGTATGCTTGGGATTACTACAAGGTCATTGAGACGATCCCAGCCGACGCCGCTGCGGCCACGAAGGCCGAGAGCCGCTGCGGGCTCTGGCGCTGATGGGACGGCTTACGCGTAAGGGTAGCGGTCACGACCTCGGGGGACGACGTGCCGGGAATGGGCCACGTCATGTGTTGATGAGACCACCGCTAGAAATTTTGCATCGCGCTTCTTAACGAACAGTCGAATGAACAAGGCGCAGAGTCCGTAAGCGCTCATCCCGCTGTATTGGCCTGAACCACGGTAATGTGCTCTTTCCCACGCCGTGAGTTCTGAAGCAGACGGTCCGAAATCGGCCATTTCCTGCCGTCTGCGACAACGGGGATTTACGTTCGCCTTCCGGCAGCAACGATGTCATCTCGTACGGCTAGGTCGGGTCGGGTGCGGAACGTCCGCTTCCGGAATCTAGGCGAAGGTTCGGTTGCCATACAAAGCAACTGTTCAAAAACGCAATGTCGGATGGCGCACGAACAGCGATCCGATAAGGGTGACGGTGGGCACGAGCACCCACCAAAAGGATAAGGCGGCAATCCTGAACGGCCCGTCAGCGCACCCTCGCCGCGAATGCAAATACATCAAGTAACGGGTATTACAAGGAATTACAGATTTTTTCATCAGCTATAAATTACTCATACTATTATCGCACTGTGGCGATAACCAAAATGTATATTTGCCTAGCATTCGTTGAGAGCACTTATGAGCTGTCAGAACTAAGCTCGATCTTGAGCGCCGCTTCGATGGGTTTGGCTACTCGATTTGACAAAAAGCTTATATTCCTATATTACTGTTTTTAAGGCAGCAAATTCGCTGCTGCAAGGCGCGCTATGATCGAACTCGAACCATCGCTTTGGGCGCCATGCCACAGCAACCTATGCGACCGATCTAGCCAGCCTGAACCTTCCCATCGCGCCAACCCAAAGGGGTCCCAACCGGGCCCCTTTTGCTTTTCAGGAGCAAGCTATGTCCGAGAGAATCCCCGCAACGGTGACGGCCGTCGAGAACACACCAACAACGTCGCCGGCCAAGCTGATCGTGTTCGGGCTCGACGACGGCGGGAAGCCGCACGCCTCGCAGTTCGCACAGTCAGATACTGAACTCGCAACGAAGGCCGCCGGCCTGATGGGCATGCGCACCCTCGCCGTCGAAACTGACGAGCATCGCGCGCTCGGCGCTCCGTTGCCCCAGGGCCGGGTGTTCGCGTCGGGCAAAGGTTTCGTGTCGTTTGTGAAAAAGGGGCTGTACGAGCGCCTGAGCGCGCTGGCGGGGCCTGCCATGGTATCGCAAGGCACCGCCGACGCAGGGAACCTGGCGGCACGGCACAACGGCCTGGTGGCGACGTGGCAGCTGAAGAGCATCGTCCGACGGACTGGGCTAGCATCATCGCTGGCAGCACCGTGCTCGTTCATGGCGGAGGCGGAGACGGGTGGTTCGAGGCCAAGGTCGTCGAGGTCAAAACTGAGAACCTCCTCGTGCTACGCTGGCGCGACCGGCCGGAGCTGCCGGTCCTCGTGCGAACGCTGGAACACATCGCCCTGATAAACCCGGCAGAACCTACGCCCGCGGTTGAAGCGTGAGCGGGGGAGGTCCGGTAATGGCCTACCCTCACACTCATGCAGAGCCGCCTTGGCGGCCATTCCCTCTGCCGCCCCGGTCCGCGACCTGAACGATGCCTTCCGGCGGACCTTCGTCGGTGGTCAGATGGTCGAGACCCCTGGCGTGGTCGAGCTTTGTGAGGCCGATCGCAATCATGGCCGAGCGGGGCGTGGCCGGCAGCTTCGCCGCCGGCGGTATCACGGCCGGGATCGTCCGGATGTTCGATGCCGGGCTGTTCCGCGCGCTGATGGACGTGCAAGCCTTCGACATCTATGCAGTCGACAGTTTCCGCCGAAGCCCGACGCATCAGTCCATGTCGGCCTCGATGTACGCCAACCCGCACAACCGCGGCTGCGTGGTGAACCGCATCGACGCCTCGATCCTCGGCGCCGCCGAGATCGACCGGACCTTCAACGTTAACGTCACCACCGGCACCGACGGGATCATCCTCGGCGGCTCCGGAGGTCATGCCGACACCGCCGCCGGTGCATCGCTGACCCTGATCACAACGCAGCTCGTCGCCCGGTCTCACGCCAAGGTGGTCGACCACGTCACCACGGTTACAACACCGGGCGAGACCGTGGACGTGGTGGTCACCGACGGCGGCGTCGCCGTGAACCCGGGCCGCCCGGAACTTGCGGACCGGCTCCGCGCAGCCGGGATCCCCCTCGTCGGGATCGACGACCTGGCCGCGGAAGCCAGGCGTCGGGCCGGTGCTCCTGCACGCCCCCGTGCAGCTGACGGACGCATCGTCGCTGTGGTTGAGTATCGGGACGGCACCGTTATCGACATGGTTCCAGCAGTCTAGCGCAGATATCTGCGCAAGTACTAAAAACCTAGTTGCAGCTTCTTGTGGGCCCTCCCTCACCATTCGGCCAAAACGAAAGGTAGCTCTGACCATTCGTGAATCTGCACTGTTTTTCTGGACGGCCAAAGGCTCGTCGGCTCGATGAGCGCATCACAGGCTCAGCTAGCAATCAAGTATCCAATCCTGCCAAGCTGCAATCTCTGACCCGACTTCGGATATTGCTTCCGACGCGCACTCCTCGATCACCTCGACCATGGGAGGCGGAGGCGAACACCGTTACCTATCTGCGGCAACCGCTTGTCATCAAATTTGACGTCGACGCTGGTACTGTTAGCTGGTACAGAATGGGTCGTGGCGCCAAACGAAACGCCCTTGATTTAATTGAGTTTTTAAGTCCGGCCGGACAGTCCCCCCCTCTCCGCCAAATCGGTAACCGGGGCAGATCACCGGGCGGTCATGCTGTTGCGGCGTTTCTGACAAGGTCCGGCAGGGGCGGGACGGTTGCGCTGTCTGGGATGCCGAGGCGATCGCCGAGGTATCGGAAGAACGAGACGTCGAGCTTGGCGCAG
>NZ_JAKSYF010000172.1:0-97317 GCF_022829745.1 Methylobacterium sp. E-016 | reverse complement strand
GCCGCTGGAGAAGCAGCTGGCGCAGCAGCGCAACCTCCTGACCGCGCTCGCCGGCCGGCTCCCGAGCGAGGAGGTGGCCGAGACCTTCACCCTCGCGGCCCTGCGCCTGCCGACGAAGGTGCCCGTCAGCCTGCCCTCGCGCCTGGTGCAGCAGCGGCCGGACGTGAAGGCCGCCGAGGCCCTGGTGCAGCAGGCCAGCGCCGGCATCGGCGTCGCGGTGGCGAACCGCCTGCCGCAATTCGCGATCACCGGCGCCGGCGGCTCGAGCGCGGTGCGGCTCGCGCAGATCGCCAACCCGGGCGCCGGGTTCTTCACCATCCTCGGCCAAGCCACCGCGCCGATCTTCGACGCCGGCACGCTCTATCGCCGCCAGCGCGCCTCCGAGGAGACGCTCACCCAGGCCCAGGCCCAGTACCGCGCGGTGGTGATCGCCGCGTTCCAGAACGTGGCCGACGCGCTGCGCGCGCTGCAGGCGGACGCCGGCGCGGTCGCCGCCGCCTCGGCCGCCGAGAAGGCCACCGGCCAGAGCCTCGAGCTGATCCGCAAGCAGTTCTCGGCCGGCGCCGTGAACTCGACCCAGGTGCTGATCGCCCAGCAAGGCTACCTTTCGGCGCTCGTCACCTCGGCCGGCGCGCGCGCGACGCAGTACGCCGACACCGCGGCCCTGTTCCAGGCGCTCGGCGGTGGCTGGTGGAACCGCGCCGACGTCGCCCCGCCCCCGCCCGAGACCGACCCGCTGAAGTTTCTCTAGGCGGCCTCGGCGCAGCCGCCGATCCGGAGCTTGGCGGACGCGCGAGGTGGCAGGGGCGATATCGGCATGGTGACGTCATCGCCGGAGCCGCCTGCGATCGACATCACACCCACGCCGTCATTCCGGGACTGCGAAGCAGAGCCCGGAATGACGGAGCGGGCACGGTCATCCCCGCACGAACAGACCGGACGCGCGGGGCGATCCGCCCTCAAGCCCCCGCCACCACCAGGACGATCTCCCGGCGATGCGGCCGGTCGCGGTGCTCGATCAGGTACACGCCCTGCCAGGTGCCGAGGGCGAGGCGGCCGTCCAGAACGGGAATCGTCAGCGCGGAATCGGTGACCATCGTGCGGATGTGGGCGGGCATGTCGTCCGGCCCTTCCGCGCCGTGGACGTAGGCGACGTGGCGCGGGGCGAGACCGTCCAGCGCCGTCATCAGGTCGGCCTGCACGTCGGGGTCGGCGTTCTCCTGGATGGTCAGCGAAGCCGAGGTGTGCCGGCAGAACACCGTGGCGACGCCGTCGCGGACGCCGCTGCCGCGCACGAAGGCGGCAACCGCGTCCGTGAACTCGGTGAAGCCCGGACCCGGCGTCGCGATCGTCAGCCGCGCGCCGGCCTGCCGCCGGATCTCGCCCGAAAACAGGGTCTCGACGGGTCCCACCGTGCCGCGCTTCATTCCGTCGTCTCCAGGGTCGTGCCCGGCATCGTCTCGCGCTCGCCCCGCGCCAGGATGCGTTCCAGAAGATCGATCCGGTCGGCCTCGGCCGCCGGCTTGTCCCAGCGGATGCGGCTGACGCGGGGGAATCGCATCGCGACGCCCGACTTGTGCCGGGTCGAGCGTTGCACGCCCTCGAAGGCGATCTCCAGCACCAATCCGCCCTCCATCCCGTAGCTGACCTCGCGCACCGGGCCGAAGCGCTTGACCGTGTGGTTGCGGACGTAGCGGTCGAGCTTGGCCAGCTCGGCGTCGGTGAAGCCGTGATAGGCTTTGCCCACCGGCACCAGCTCGGGGCCGCCCGCGCCGTCCCGCCACACCCCGAACGTGTAGTCGGAGTAGAACGACGAGCGCTTCCCGTGCCCGCGCTGGGCGTACATCATCACCGCGTCGACCAGATGCGGCTCGCGCTTCCACTTCCACCACGGGCCCTTGGGGCGGCCGGGCAGGTACGGGCTGTCGCGGCGCTTGAGCATCACGCCCTCGATCGCGTCGGCGTCGTCGCCCGCCCCGACCGCGGCCGGGTCGGCCCGCGCCGCCGCGAGATCGTCCCAGGTCGCGAACGGCACCAGCGGCGACACGTCGATCCGGGCGTGGTCGAGCGTCGCCACGAACGCCTCCAGCCGGGCGCGCCGCTCCAGGAAGCCGAGGGCCCGCAGGTCCTCTCCGTCGGCGGTCAGCAGGTCGTAGGCGCGCACATGGGCCGGGAACTCCTCCGTCAGCTTGCCCGTCACCGCCTTGCGGTTGAGGCGCTGCTGCAGGACGTTGAAGCTCTGCACGCGGCCCTCGCGCAGGATCAGCAGCTCGCCGTCCAGCGTGCCGGTGAAGGTGACGGCCTCGGCGAGGTCGGGAAAGGCGCCGGAGATGTCCTCGCCGGTGCGCGAGTAGATCCGCGCCACCTGCCCGCCCGCCGCGTCGCGCCCGCCGACGAGCTGAACGCGGATGCCGTCCCACTTCCACTCGCCGGAGAAGTCGGCCGGGGCGAGCTTGTCGAAGTCGGTCTCCTCCTCGATCGGGTGCGACAGCATCGGCGGCCGGAACGGGGCCGGGTTCAGGGTCTCGGGCCGCGGGCCGCGCCCCTCCGCCCAGGCGAACAGGGTCTCGAACGGCGCCCTGAGCCCGTGCCAGACCTCCTCGACCGCGTCCGCCTCGTGGCCGCCGAGCGCGCCGACCGCGGTCTTGGCGAGCCGGGCCGAGACGCCGACGCGCAGGTTCCCGGTCACGAGCTTCAGGAGCGCCCACCGCCCGGTCTCGTCCAGCGCGTCGAGCCAGGTCGCCAGGTGGCCGGGCAGGTCGGCCTTGCGGATGGTGGACAGGGTCTCGACCACCTCGGCGAGCGTCGGCACGTGCGGGGGCGGGTTGTTGTGGCCGGGGCCGGGCGCGCCGACCGGCCCCCCCTCCCGCTCGGGAGAGGGGGCCGGCGCTGCGTCCGCGACGGGCCCCGGCCAGATCAGCGCGGTCGTCTCGGCGAGGTCGCCGACGTAGTTGTGCGAGAGCCGGAACAGCACCGGGTCGATCCGGGCCTCGACGAGGCCGCGGATCAGCGCGGGCTTGGCCTCGCGAAAGCTCAGGGTGCCGGTCATCGCCGCGAGCGCGTAGCCGCGCTCCGGGTCGGGCGTGCGGGCGAAGTAATCCTGCAGCAGCCGCAGCTTGGCGTTGCGGCGCGGCTCGTAGGCCAGGCGGTCGAGGAGCTCGGCGAACTCGTTCACGCGGCGGCCTCTTCGGCGGCGTCCCCGGCGGCCGGCTCGGCCTCGCCGTCGTCGCCGTAGCCCAGCATGTGCAGCGGCTTGGCCTTGATCCCTTGGCTTCCGCACCAGTGCACCAGCGCGTCCTCCTGCCCGTGCGTCACCCAGACCTCGCCGGCCCCCGTCTCGCGGATGGTGCGGCAGAGATCCGGCCAGTCGGCGTGGTCGGAGATCACCAGCGGCAGCTCGACGCCCTTCTGGCGGGCGCGGGCCCGCACCCGCATCCAGCCCGAGGCGAAGCTCGTGACGGGATCGGGGAATTTTCGCGACCACACGTCCTGGATCGAGGAGGGCGGGCACAGCACGATGGCCCCCTTCAGGCTCGCCCGGTCGGCCGCCGCCACCTTGGGGGTCTCGCCGAGCGCGAAGCCCTCGCGCTTGTACAGCTCGGTCAGCTTCTCCATCGCCCCGTGCAGGTGGATCGGCCGGTCGTAGCCGGCCTCGCGCAGCAGCATCATCACCCGCTGCGCCTTGCCGAGCGCGTAGGCGCCGACGATGTGGGCGCGCTCCGGGAACAGCGCAACGGAATCGAGGAGCTTGCGCACCTCCGCCGCGGTGTCGGGCATGCGGAACACCGGCAGGCCGAAGGTCGCCTCGGTGATGAACACGTCGCACGGCACCACCTCGAACGGCAGGCAGGTCGGGTCGCGCGCGCGCTTGTAGTCGCCCGACACCACGACGCGCACGCCCCCGGCCTCGATCCCGATCTGCGCCGAGCCGAGCACGTGGCCGGCGGGGGCGAACCGCACCGTCACGTCGCCGATGCGGATCGGCGCGCCGAGCGCCGCCTCCTGGCGCGCACGGCAGAAGTCCTCGCCGTAGCGCACCGCCATGATGCGCAGGGTCTCGCCGGTGGCCAGCACGCTGCCGTGGCCGGCCCGGGCGTGGTCGGCATGGCCGTGGCTGATCAGCGCCCGCTCGACCGGCCAGGTCGGGTCGACGTGGAAGCGCCCGAGCGGGCAGTACAGCCCCTCGCGGGTGAGGGTGAGAAGGTCGCCGGCGCGAAGCGTCATCGGTCCCGTGGTGACGGTGGATGGGATCGGGGGTGATATAGGGCGTCGTCCCGACGAGACCCGGATCGATCCCCACCATGTCCCAGACCGGCTCCGGCGACCTGCTGGCCGACCGCCGCTTCGCCTATGCCGAGGCGTGCCTGGCCGAGGGCGATTGCGTCGGCGCCGCCGAGATGGCGGAGCAGGCGCTCGAGCGCGCCCCGCGCTTCGCCGCCGCCTGGGTCCTGCTCGGGCGGGCCCGCGAGGCGCGCTACGCCGCCGGGGCCGCGGCCGGCACCGCCGAGCCGGGCCTGTTCCAGGCGGCGTTGCGCGCCTACGAGACCGCCCGCGACCTCGACCCCGAGGACACGCTCGGCATGCTCGTCCACCTCGCGCGCCTCGGTGGCGACGCGGCGCTGCCGGTCCTGTCGCCGGCCTATCTGCGCGCGCTGTTCGACGGCTATGCCGGACGCTTCGAGCGCCACCTCGTGGAGGGCCTGGGCTATTGCGGCCCGGCGCTCCTCTGCGCGGCACTCGATGCGGACGGCCCCCGGCGATACCGCGACGCGATCGATCTCGGCTGCGGCACCGGCCTGATGGGCGCCGCGCTCGGCCCCCGCGTCGAACGGCTCACCGGCGTCGACCTCGCGCCGGCGATGCTGGCGCTCGCCCGGCGGAAGGGCATCTATGCCCGTCTCGTCGAGGCGGGGATCGACGGGTTCCTGGCCGAGGCGCCGGCGGCCTCCGCCGACCTCTGCGTCGCGGCCGACGTCTTCATCTACGTCGGCGCGCTCGAGGGCGTGCTCGCCGGGATCGCGCGGGTGCTGCGCCCGGGCGGGCGCGTCGCCTTCACGGTGCAGTCGCACGACGGCGCCGGCGTCGTGCTCGGGCCGGACGGGCGCTACGCCCACGCCGATGCCTGCATCGCGAAGGCCGCGGCCCAGGCCGGCCTCGCCGACCTCGCGCTCCGCCCGGCGGCGGTCCGGCGCGAGCGCGGCCACGACGTTCCCGGCCGAACGGTGATCGCAGTCAAACCCGAGACGTGACGCAGTTTAATCCCTGCGCCGCACAGCAACGTGAGGAAAAACACGCCGCCGTGATGAGCAGGTTGAACCTTGGCCGTGCTCGACCCTTTATAGCCGGCGATTCCGCCAAGACCCGTTCAACGATCTGCGCCTTCCTGCGGGGGCGCGGGCGCGACCCACGACGCTTGCGAGGTATTCCATGGTGAACGAGAAGACCGCTCCCGGCGATCCGCCGGACAAGGCCTTCCCGGCGAGCGCGGCGACCCGCATCCCGCTCGCGATCGTGCTCGCGTTCCTGGCCGGCGCGACGGACTCGATCGGCTTCCTCGAGTTCTCGCAGCTGTTCATGTCTTTCATGTCCGGCAACACCACCCGCTTCGGCGTCGCCGTCGCCAACGCCGACTGGGAGAACACCGCCCGCGTCGTCACGGTGATCCTGGTGTTCTGCTTCGGCGCCTTCCTCGGGACGCTGATCGCCGCCTGGGTCGGCCGCTGGCGACTCTCGGTGCTGCTGACGATCGAGGCCGCGCTGCTGGCGCTCGGCCTGCTGATGCCCTGGGGCACCTTCGCCTTCCCGCTGCACGCCTACCCGATCGTGCTGGCGCTCGGCCTGCAGAACGCGATCCTTCAGGACGAGGGCGGCCGCAGCATCGCGCTCACCTACGTCACCGGCGCGGTGGTCCGCTTCGGCACCGGCATGGCCAACCTGATCCTCGGGACGGTCGCGTCCTCGTTCTGGATCCAGGCGCCGCTCTGGGCCGGGCTCTCCTCCGGCGCGGTCGTCGGCGGCCTGCTGCAGATCCGCTACGGCGAGACCGCCTTCCTGTTCCCGGCGGCGCTCGCCGCCCTGCTCGCCGTGGTCGCGGTGATCCTGACGATCGCCAAGCCCGGCAGCACGCTGGTCGCCGGCTCCTCGCCGGCCCCCGACGCCAGCCCCGACGCGAAGGCGATCGACGCGATCCACTGATCGCCCTCTCTTCCCCTCCCCCCTCTGCGGGGGGAGGAAAGAAACGCTCAATCCACCGGCGCCCCACGCAGGCGCTTGGTCGCGCCGCGCTGGGTCTTGGCCTCGAGCCGGCGCTTCTTCGAGGCGAGGGTCGGACGCGTGGCCCGGCGCGGCACCGGGGGCACCGCGGCTTCGGCGACGAGCTTGGCCAGCCGCTCGCGGGCGTCGGCGCGGTTGCGCTCCTGCGTGCGGAACTGCTGGGCGCTGATCACCAGGACGCCGTCGGCGGTGAGCCGGCGCCCGGCGAGCCGCATCAGCCGCACCGCGACCGCGTCCGGGAGCGCAGCGGAGCGACGCACGTCGAAGCGCAGCTGCACCGCGGTCGAGAGCTTGTTGACGTTCTGGCCGCCGGGACCCGACGCCCGCACGAAGGTCTCGTGCAGCTCCGCCTCGTCGATGGCGATCTGGGGCGTGCAGACCAGGGCCACGGCCCCCTCCCCTCCGGCTCAGCCGGCTTCCGCCGGGGTGCGCGCCTTCACGGCCAGCGCATGGAGGCCGCGCGCGAACGCTTCGGCCATCAGCGCGTTGACGACGCGGTGACGGTCGACGCGGCTCTTCCCCTCGAAGGCGGCCGAGACCACATCGATGCGAAAGTGCGTCTCGCCCCCCGGCCGCGCGCCGGAATGGCCGGCATGCAGGTGGGATTCATCCACCACCGAGAGGCGCGCGGGCGCGAGTTCCGCCGCCAGCTTGCCCTCGATCCAGTCCCGCAGCGTCGCTGTCTCGGTCATCCGCCCGTCCCTCGTCTCACCCGAACAGCCGCGTCACTAAGCGGCCGGGCCGTCAAGCCCGTTCGCCCGCATGCGTCATCAGGCCCGGCGCCCTTGTGTCTCGGGTCCGCCCCCTCATAATCGCCCCGTCATGGATCTCAACTCGCCCCTGTTCGACAGCATCCGCATCCGGCGCACCTGCGACGAGCCGAAGACCGCGGCCGGCAAGACCGCCGGCGGGAAGACCGCGAGCGGCAAGCCCGCCGGCACCTGCGAGGCGGAGGGCTGCACCCATGCGGGCCTGTTCCGCGCGCCCAAGGGCCGCCGCGCCGAAGGGCAGTACTGGAACTTCTGCATCGACCACGTGAAGGCCTACAACGCCACGTACAACTACTTCGACGGCATGAACGACGACGCCGTCCAGGCCTTCCAGAAGGACGCGATCATCGGCCACCGCCCGACCTGGGCGATGGGCGTCAACCGCCCGGCGAGCGCCAAGGCGGCCGACGCGCCGCCGCGCGACTGGGCCTATGTCGACCCGCTCGGCGTGCTGCGCGCCGAGGGCGTCGGCGGCGCCCGCGGGCGGCAGGCCCCGGCCGAGCCCGCGCGCCCGAAGCTCTCGGCGACCGTGCGACGGGCGCTCGACGTGCTCGGCCTCGAGGAAGGCGCCGACACCGCCGCGATCAAGGCGCAGTACAAGTCCCTGGTGAAGCGCTTCCACCCCGACGCCAACGGCGGCGACCGCTCGTTCGAGGAGCGCCTGCGCGACATCATCCGGGCGCACGACGTGCTGCGCGCGGCCGGGCTCTGCTGAGGCGGCTCGGCACGATCGATGCAAAGTCGACCGTCGCGCCGTCGTCGGCGGCTTTCGCGCGCGGACGACCGGCAATTTTCGATTGCAGGCCTATATGGGGGTCTTGCACCCGATCCGGCCCGTCTGTGGCGCCCCGGCGCGACGACGTTTAAGGAAGGGCCTGCATCCCGGCAGCGACTGGCCGGCGAGGCGAGGCCCGAGACAAGTTCCGCGCGGCTTTCGATCCGATGCCCTTCGGAAGACCGCCCCTACGAGGTTCCGTATGCTCTCTGACGACAAGCCCGCCATGCTCCCCGACCGCACCGTCTCCGTCCGCGCCACCTTCGGCATCGACATCGACCTCGAGGTTCCCGCGTTCGCCGAGACCAGCGAGCACGTGCCGGATCTCGATGCGGACTACATCTTCGACCGCGAGACGACGCTGGCGATCCTGGCGGGCTTCGCGCGCAACCGCCGCGTCATGGTCACCGGCTATCACGGCACCGGCAAGTCGACCCATATCGAGCAGGTCGCCGCCCGGCTGAACTGGCCCTGCGTGCGGATCAACCTCGACAGCCACGTCTCGCGCATCGACCTCGTCGGCAAGGACGCGATCGTGCTGCAGGACGGCAAGCAGATCACCGCCTTCCAGGACGGGATCCTGCCCTGGGCGCTGCAGAACAACGTCGCGCTGGTCTTCGACGAGTACGATGCCGGACGGCCCGACGTGATGTTCGTGATCCAGCGCGTGCTGGAGCTCTCCGGTCGCCTGACGCTGCTCGACCAGAAGCGGGTCATCCGCCCGCACCCGGCCTTCCGGCTGTTCGCCACCGCCAACACGGTGGGCCTCGGCGACACCTCGGGCCTCTATCACGGCACCCAGCAGATCAACCAGGGCCAGATGGACCGCTGGTCGATCGTCACCACCCTGAACTATCTGCCGCACGACCGCGAGGTCGACATCGTGCTGTCGAAGGCGCTGCACTACAAGGGCGACCCCGGCCGCGACATCGTCAGCCGCATGGTCCGCGTCGCCGACCTGACCCGCAACGCCTTCATGAACGGCGACCTCTCGACGGTGATGAGCCCGCGCACGGTGATCACCTGGGCCGAGAACGCCGACATCTTCCGCGACATCGGCTTCGCCTTCCGGGTCACCTTCCTCAACAAGTGCGACGAGCTGGAGCGGACGCTGGTCGCAGAGTTCTACCAGCGCGCCTTCGGCAAGGAGCTGCCCGAGAGCGCGATGAACGTCGCGCTGAGCTGATCGACGATGGAGGAATCGATGGCGCAGGTTGCTTCGGGCCCGGAGACGGAGCCAGCCGGCTTCGCGTCGCCGCGCGCGGGTACGCGCCACGAAGCTGACCTCTACACGTGGGTGCAGGAGCAAGTGGCCCACCTTCGCGCTGGCCGGGTCGAGGTTCTCGATCTCGACAACATCGCTGAGGAACTGAGCGACGTGGGTTCGGAGCAGTACGATAAGCTAGAGAGCGCGATCGAGGTCCTGCTCGCCCATGCCCTGAAGTGGGACTTCCAGCCGGAACGCCGGAGCAGGAGCTGGGCGTTGACCATCGCGGAGCAGCGCCTGCGGATCGAGAGGCAGTTGCGCAAGAACCCCGGCCTGAAGTCGCGCATCGCGGAGGCGGTCACGGACGGATTCCGGACCGGCAGGCTTCGGGCTGCGCGCGAGATGCGTCGCTCGCTCGAGACCCTCCCCACCGACAATCCCTACGCCTGGGACGACATCCTGAACCGCCCCTTCGAACTCGACGCCGACCGGTAGCCCACATGTCCATCTCTAACCGCAAGCCGGGCGAGCGCCGCGAGCCGGTCGCCGAGCCCCTGAAGCGCTCGGTCGCCGGGTGCCTGCGCGCCATCGCCAAGCGCTCCGAGGTCGAGGTCACCTACGCCACCGACCGGCCGGCGCTGACCGGCGACAAGGCGCGCCTGCCCGAGCCGCCGCGCAAGCTCACGGTCGGGGACGTCGCGGTGCTCCGCGGCAACGCCGACGCCATGGCCCTGCGCCTGGGCTGCCACGACATCGCCGTCCACCGCCGGCTCGCGCCTGAGAATTCCGCGGCGCGCGCGGTGTTCGACGCGGTCGAGCAGGCCCGCGTCGAGGCGATCGGCTCGCGGCGGATGTCGGGCGTCGCCACCAACATCTCCGCGATGCTGGAGGACCGCTACCACCGCGGCGGCAAGTACGAGACCATCACCGACCGCGCCGACGCGCCGATGGAGGATGCCGTCGCGCTGATGGTGCGCGAGCGCCTGACCGGCCAGAAGCCGCCGGAGGCCGCCAAGCGCATCGTCGAGCTGTGGCGCGCGCACATTGAGGACAAGGCCGGCCCGAACCTCGACGGGCTGATCGGCTCGATCGAGGATCAGCGCGGGTTCGGCCGCTCGGTGCGCGAGCTGCTCTCCTCCCTCGACATGGCCGACGAGACCCCGTTCGACCCCGAGGACGATGAGAACGACGACGAGAACGAGGCCCAGGACGACGAGCAGACCCCGAGCGAGGGCGATGCCGAGGAGCAGAGCCAGGGCGACCGCGCCGAGGTCGAGACCTCGGAGGAGGCCTCCGACGACATCGAGGAAGGCGCGCAGGAGGCGGCCGACGCACCGTCCGGCGAGCTTCCCGAGGAATCCGAGGACGCGGATTCCGAGGAGGCCTCCGAATCCTGGCGGCCGCCGTCGAAGGTCGCCAACGAGCTGCGCGGGCCGGACTACCGGGTGTTCAATCCGAGGTTCGACGAGGTGATCCACGCCGAGGACCTGTGCGACGCCGAGGAGCTGGCGCGGCTGCGCAGCTACCTCGACAAGCAGCTGTCGCATCTCCAGGGCGTGGTCGGGCGGCTGGCCAACCGCCTCCAGCGCCGGCTGCTGGCGCAGCAGAACCGCGCCTGGGACTTCGACCTCGAAGAAGGCCAGATCGACCCGGCGCGCCTGGTGCGCGTGGTCATCGACCCGTTCCAGCCGCTGTCCTTCAAGCAGGAGAAGGACACGAACTTCCGCGACACCGTGGTGACGCTGCTGCTCGACAATTCCGGCTCGATGCGGGGGCGCCCGATCACCGTCGCCGCGACCTGCGCCGACATCCTGGCCCGCACCCTCGAGCGCTGCGGCGTGAAGGTCGAGATCCTGGGCTTCACCACCCGCGCCTGGAAGGGCGGCCAGTCGCGCGAGGCGTGGCTCGCCGCCGGCAAGCCGAACGCGCCGGGCCGCCTCAACGACCTGCGCCACATCGTCTACAAGAGCGCCGACGCGCCCTGGCGCCGGGCGCGCAAGAATCTCGGGCTGATGATGCGCGAGGGCCTGCTCAAGGAGAACATCGACGGCGAGGCGCTGGACTGGGCGCACAAGCGCGTCCTGGCCCGGCCCGAGCAGCGCAAGATCATGATGGTGATCTCGGACGGCGCGCCGGTCGACGACTCGACGCTGTCGGTCAACGCCGGCAACTATCTCGAGCGCCACCTGCGCTGGATGATCGAGGAGATCGAGCAGCGCTCGCCGGTGGAGCTGCTGGCCATCGGCATCGGCCACGACGTGACCCGCTACTACCGTCGCGCGGTCACGATCATCGACGCCGAGGAGCTCGGCGGCGCGATGACGGAAAAGCTCGCCGAGCTGTTCGAGGAGGATGCCGCCGGCCGCGCCCCGATGCGCGCCGCCGGCGGACGCCGGCGCTGACGCCTCAAGCCAGCGCCCGCAGGGCGATCAGCACGGCGAGGTGCCCCGGGTAGAACGCCTGCAGCGCGTAGGGCGGCAGGAAGCGCGGTCGGCCGCGCAGCCGGAGGGCGGCGAGCAGGATTAGGGGGACGCCGATCCCGATCGTCGCGGCGTCGGCGAGCGCCGAGAGGGACGCGGCCTCGCCCCGCGGGTGCCAGCTGTGCCAGTTCAGCCCGACGATCGCGGCGACGAGCCAGGCGCCGTAGGCGCGCGGTTCGCGGAGCGCCAGAAGGATCGCCGCCGGCAGCAGGATGCCGGCCAGGCCGAAATCCACCGCCGTCTTGGCGAGCGCCGGGGCGAGGAACACCACGGCGAGGCCGAGCGCCAGGGCCGCGTGGCGTAGCGGAGGGCGTCCCCTCTCGAGCGCGGTCGCGAACGCGATGCCCGCCGCCAGGGTGAACAGGATCGACCCCTCGGTCGTGCCGAAGGGGAAGGCGGCGGCGTAGATCGCCTGCGTCGGCACCGCGAGGGCGAGCAGCGCCAGCCCGTAGCGGCCGGGATCGGCGCCGCGCAGGATGTGCAGCACGGACACCACGCAGAACAGCGGGAAGGCGATCCGCCCGAGCCGCCACAGGGCGACGGCGTGGCCGTCGAGCAGGATGGTGTCGACGTGGTCGCCGACCATCAGCACGGCGGCGGCCCCCTTGATCGCGTCGAGGGGCGCGCCGGCGAACGACGCGGCGGGCACGAAAAAACCGCCGGCATGGGGGTCCATGCGGCGGTTCATGATCTCACATCGCCCGGAGGCGACCGCTTCAGGCGGCGACGGCGTCCGGAGCCGCGGTCTCGCCGAGCTTCTTGTGGATCTCGCGCTTGAGGAGCTTGGCCGTCTGCGACAGCTCGACCTCGTGCGCCTTCACGAGGAAGGCGTCGAGGCCGCCGCGGTGCTCGACCGAGCGGAGCGCGTGCGCGGTGACGCGCAGGCGCACGCGGCGGTTCAGCGCGTCCGAGGTCAGCGTGACGTTGCAGAGGTTCGGCAGGAACCGGCACTTCGTCTTGCGGTTCGAATGGCTCACGAGGTGGCCGACCTGAACGGCCTTGCCGGTGAGTTCGCAGCGGCGTGCCATGATAACGCTATCCTGTCTCGTTCCTGGGCGATGCGGACCCGCCCTCCCGGGCCGGATGCGCCGCCTGCGCGGCCCCACCCGAACGTCGTTCCAGGTCTCGCGCAGTCGTGTCTGAGTGGCGGCCTATAGGCGAGACGGCCCGGGACCGTCAAGGCAAAACCCGACCGGGCGCCCGGATTGGGGGCGCCTGCGGACGCGCACGACGCCGCCGGCGTCGCGGCGCGTGCCGTCGCCCGGTCGATATGAGCACGGAACGGCCGAGGGTCCAAGCGCGGAGGCGGGAAGGCTCGCGCGGGCGACGCCGCCTCGGCCCTGAGGCGACCCGCCGGCCCGGCGGCCACGGGCCCTGGGCGTGCGCGGAACGGCCTGTTAACCATGCGCCTCGGATAACCGTCGCCTGGGCAGCCCCGGGGCTCCGCGTCGTCGGGGCCGGTGCCCGGACGACCTCGTGAGGATGCGATTCGGACCATGAGCGCCCGCCCCCACCGCAGCGCCTTCCCACTGATGCGCCTCGTTCTCGCCGCCGCCCTCGGCGCCGGCGCCCTCTCGCCGGCCGAGGCGCGGGAGCGCAAGGCCGCGCCCGCCAGCATCGCCGTCGATTACGGCATCGCACTCGCCGGCCTGTCGATCGGCACTGCGCGGCTCGCCGGCACCTTCGAGAACGCGAAGTACCGCGTCGACGTCTCGGCGACGCTGACCGGTCTCGTCGGCGCGATCACCGGCGGCCAGGGCTCGGCCCGCTCCGCCGGGATCATCGCCGCCGCGCCGCAGCCCAACACCTTCTCGATCGCGACGCGGACCGCCAATTCGGGGATCGCCGTGCGCATGGCGCTCGCCCACGGCAACGTCACCCAGTCCGAGGTCACACCGCCGCTGGTCGACATGGACGACCGCGTGCCGGTGACGCCCGCCAACAAGCGCGGGATCATGGACCCCGCCAGCGCCCTGCTGATGCCGGCCCAGGCCTCCGGCGATCTGACCAACCCGGACAATTGCAACCGCACGCTGCCGGTCTTCGACGGCGCGACCCGCTTCAACGTGGTCCTGAGCTACGGCGAGACCCGGGCGGTGGAGAAGCCGGGCTATTCCGGCCCGGTGCTGGTCTGCAACGCCCGCTACCAGGCGGTCGCCGGCCACCGGCCGGACCGGCCCGGGGTGCGCTTCATGGAGGAGAACCGCGACATGTCGGTCTGGCTCGCGCCGGTCGAGGGCACGCGGATGCTGGTGCCGATGCGCATCTCGGTGCGCACCACGGTGGGCACAAACATCATCGAGGCGACCCGCTGGGTGCGCGGCGCGGCCACCGCCGAGGCGCCGGCCACCACCGGCAGCCTCGCGAGCCGCTGAGGATGCGCGGCGCCGCGCTCGCGACGATCCTGGCGGCCTTCGCGCTGCTCGCATCCGGCCCGCGCCCGGCCGCGGCCGCGCCGCTGGAGGCCGGCGCCAGCCCCTGCGGCGGAAACGCCTACTCCTCCGCCGAGGTGACGGAGGGTCGCGGACGGCGGCGCGGGCCGCTCACCGCCGTGCCGGACACGCTCTGCGCCGACATCGAGACCGGGCAGCCGCCGACGCGGATCGAGCTCTACGGCATCCCGGATCGCGACGGATCGGCTTACGGCCTTGGCGGAGCGCCCGGAAGCGCCCCATATGAGCGCTCGTTCCGGCGCCGGCCGTCGGCCGACTGACGATCTCGCCCTTCCGGGGCGGGGCCCGTCGCCACCCGGCGTCCCGCGCCGTGCGGCTCCCAGCGCCGAAGGGATTGCTCCGATCCTCCAGCACCGCCGCTCCCTTCCGCCCTCGGCCCGCGCGCGCGGGGTCACGGCGGTGCTGGGGCCGACCAACACCGGCAAGACGCACCTGGCGATCGAGCGCATGCTGGCCCATCCCACCGGGATGATCGGCCTGCCGCTGCGGCTGCTCGCCCGCGAGGTCTACCTGCGGGTCGTGGCCCGCGTCGGCGTCGACAAGGTCGCGCTGGTCACCGGCGAGGAGAAGATCAAGCCGGACCGGCCGCGCTACTGGATCTCCACCATCGAGGCGATGCCGCGCGACCTCGACGTCGCCTTCGTGGCGATCGACGAGATCCAGCTCTCCGCCGACATGGACCGCGGCCACGTCTTCACCGACCGCCTGCTGAACCAGCGCGGCCGCGAGGAGACCCTGCTGATCGGCTCCTCGACGATCCTGCCGCTGGTGCAGGCGCTGATCCCCAACGTCCACACCACCACGCGCCCGCGCCTGTCGACGCTGACCTATGCCGGCGAGAAGAAGCTCGGGCGGATGCCGCGGCGCACCGCGATCGTCGCGTTCTCGGCCGAGGAGGTCTACGCCATCGCCGAGCTGATCCGGCGCCAGCGCGGCGGCGCCGCCGTGGTGCTCGGCGCGCTCTCGCCGCGCACCCGCAACGCGCAGGTCGAGCTCTACCAGTCCGGCGACGTCGACTACCTCGTTGCCACCGACGCCGTCGGGATGGGCCTCAACCTCGACGTCGACCACGTCGCCTTCGCCGCCACCTGGAAGTACGACGGTACCCGCTTCCGCAAGCTGACGCCCGCCGAGCTTGGGCAGATCGCGGGCCGCGCCGGGCGCCACCTCTCGGACGGCACCTTCGGCTCGACCGGGCGCTGCCGCCCGTTCGAGCCCGAGATGATCGAGCGGCTGGAGAACCACGATTTCGACCCCTTGCGCATCCTGCAATGGCGCAACCCGGACCTCGACTACGGCTCCCTCGAGGCGCTGCAGGCGAGCCTCGACGTGCATCCGAGCGAGCCCGGCCTGACGCGGGCGCCGATGGGCGAGGACCAGCAGGCCCTCGAGATCCTGATGAAGGAGGACGACATCCGCGACCTGTCGCGGAGCCAGTCCGCGGTGCGCCGCCTGTGGGACGTCTGCGGCGTGCCGGACTACCGCAAGGTCCACCCGCAGGTGCATGCCGACCTCGTGGCCGAGCTCTACCGCTTCCTGATGAAGGGCATGGCCGGTCGCATCCCCGACACCTGGTTCGCCGAGCAGGTGGCGATGATCGACCGCACCGACGGCGACATCGAGACCCTGTCGCGCCGGATCGCCCACGGGCGCACCTGGACCTTCGTCGCCAACCGCCCCGATTGGCTTCGCGATCCGGAACATTGGCAGGGCGAGACGCGTCGGGTAGAGGACAGGCTGTCCGACGCCCTGCACGAACGCCTCGCGAGCCGCTTCGTCGATCGGCGCACCAGCGTCCTGATGCGGCGCCTGAGAGAGAACACGATGCTCGAAGCCCAGATTACCCCCGACGGTGACGTGACCGTCGAGGGTCAACATGTCGGCCACCTCCACGGCTTCCTGTTCGTGCCCGATGCCAGCGCCGAGGGCCACGAGGCCAAGACGCTCCGCAGCGCCGCCGAGAAGGGCCTCGCCGGCGAGATCGAGGCCCGCGCCGAGCGCTTCGCCGCAGCCGCCGACGCCTCGCTGGTGCTGAGCCACGACGGCGTGATCCGCTGGACCGGCGCGCCGGTGGCCAAGCTCGCCCCCGGCGACAAGATCTTCGCGCCCCAGATCCGCCTGCTCGCCGACGAGGCGCTCGCCGGCCCCGCCCGCGAGAAGGTGGTGGCGCGCCTCGACGCCTGGCTGAAGGCGCACGTGACGCGCCTGCTCGGCCCGCTGATCGAGATCGAGACCGCCGCCGACCTAACGGGCCTCGCCAAGGGCATCGGCTTCCAGGTCGTCGAGGCGCTCGGCGTGCTGGAGCGCGCCCGCGTGGCGCAGGAGATGCGCACGCTCGACCAGGACGGCCGCGGCGCGCTGCGCCGGCACGGCGTGCGCTTCGGCGCCTACCACCTGTTCCTGCCGGCCCTGCTCAAGCCGGCGCCGCGGACGCTGGCCGCCCAGCTCTGGGCCCTGCAGAACGGCGGCCTCGAGCAGCGCGGCCTCGACGAGATCGGGCATCTCGCCGGCTCCGGCCGCACCTCGATCAAGGTCGATCCCGAGATCGCCAAGGGGCTCTATCGCGCCGCCGGCTTCCGCGTCTGCGGCGGGCGCGCCGTCCGCGTGGACATCCTCGAGCGGCTCGCCGACCTGATCCGCCCCGCGGTCGCCTATCGCCCCGGCACCACGCCCGGCGCGCCGCCCCCCGGCACCGCGGACAAGGACGGGTTCGTCGCCACCGTCGGCATGACCTCGCTGGTCGGCTGCTCGGGCGAGGACTTCGCCTCGATCCTGACCTCGCTGGGCTACGCCGCCGAGACCCGGCCCGGCCCGGCGATCACGGTGCCGCTGCTCCCCGCCGCGTCGACGACGCCGGTCCAGCCCGCCGCCCCCGCCGCGGAAGCCACGCCCGAGGCGGCCTCCGAGACCGAGGTCGCCGAGGCCGCGCCCGCCGACGCGGCGACCTCGGAGGCCGTCTCGGACCCGGCGGAGCCGAACGCGCCGGATGCGGAGGCCGTCCACGGCGACGCGCCCGAGGCAACGCACGAGCCTGAGGCGGCGCCTGCCGCCGAGGAGCCGGTTGCGGAAGCAGCGCCCGCCGAGGAGGCCGTCGCCGAACCGGCGACGGACAGGGCAGGCGTCGAGGCGACGGCGGCCGAGCCCGCCGAGGCGCCGGCGACCGAGGCGGCTACGGCCGAGGCCCCGACGGTCGGCGAGGGTGCCGTCGCGCCGGCGGCCGACGCGATTCCCGCCGAGGCCGCGTCCGAGCTTCTCGCCGACACCGTCGCCGAGGAGCCGGCGACCATCGAGGTGTGGACGCTGCAGCGTCACCAGCGCCAGGCCAACCCGCGCCCGAACCGCCCGCGCGGTGCCGGCCGCGGCCGCGACGGCGCCCCGGGCGCGCCCCAGGGCGAGCGCCGCGAGGGCGAGCCACGCCGGGACGGCGGTCGCGACCGGCCGCGCCCCCATGCGGCCGAGGGCCGCGACCGGCCGCCGCGGCCGGACGGACCCCGGCCCGAGGGCGGCCGCCCGGAGGGTCCGCGCCGCCACGACGGCCCGCGCCGCGAGCGCTTCGAGCCCGGCGCCCGGCCCGACCGGCGCGACGAGCCGCGCCATGCCGGCCCCCGGCCGGATGCGCGCCCCCCGCGCCGCGAGCGGGCACCCGATCCCGATTCGCCCTTCGCCAAGCTCGCCGCCCTGAAGGCGCAGCTCGAATCCGGCGAAGGCGGCAAGCGCTGAGGCATCACCGGTCCGCATGAAGGAAGGGCGGCAGCGGCTGGACAAGTGGCTGTGGTTCGCGCGGGTGGCGAAGTCCCGCTCGCTCGCCGCCCGCCTCGTCGAGGACGGCCACGTCCGCCTCAACGGAACCCGGACCACGCTGCCGGCGAAGGGCTTGGCCGTCGGCGACGTGCTGACGGTGGCCGCCGCCCACGCCACGATCATCGTGCGCGTCGTCGACCTCGGGACGCGCCGCGGCTCGGCCGAGGTCGCCCGGCGATTGTATGCGGACCTGTCGGCCGGCGGCGAGGCGGCGCAGGCTCGATCGGTTTCCGAGCCCGAGCCGCCCCTAGAATCAGTGTAGACAAGCCACACTCCGGCACCGCGGGCCGGTTGCGGCATGGGTGCGCTTGTCAGCCCCCTTGGCAGGGGCTAGAGCCCTTGCCATCCAAGGGCCGACCCAAGGCCCGTCGACACGCAAGCCGAACGCGTCCTCGCCCGCCCGCGAGACCGTTCGAGCCCCCGGCGACCGCGGATGCGGCCAGCGCGGATCGAGGACGAAAATCGCACCATGACCTACGTCGTCACCGACAATTGCATCAAGTGCAAGTACATGGACTGCGTGGAAGTCTGCCCGGTGGACTGCTTCTACGAAGGCGAGAACATGCTCGTCATCCATCCCGACGAGTGCATCGATTGCGGCGTCTGCGAGCCGGAATGTCCGGCCGAGGCGATCAAGCCGGACACCGAGCCGAACCTCGAGACCTGGCTGAAGGTCAACGCCGACTACGCCAAGGACTGGCCGAACATCACCCAGAAGAAGGACGCTCCCGGCGACGCCAAGGAGTGGGACGGCGTGGCCGGCAAGTTCGAGGCGCATTTCTCCGCCGCCCCCGGCACCGGCGACTGATCACCCCAGCATCGGCCCGCGGCCTCGATGCCGCGGTTGCCTTGCCGGCTCGGTCCCGGCCTCAGCCAAACCGTGCATAACGTGCTTCGGACGGTGTCGAACCGTCGGGAGCGCGTCGCGCTGCTTTGATTCGACGGTTGATTTGTGATACACAATCCGCCTGCCGTCGCTCGCGCCTGACGTGCTGCCTGTCGCGTCCAAAAACGCGAATTCCGGATCGTCCAGGATAACAGGTGGCACGCGCTCGACTGCTGGAGGCTTCGCCTTCGGCGGCCGTTCTATCATGGGCTGCGCACGGCTGCGCCTGGGAGCTTTCGCCTGCCCGACCGATCCGGTCGGCGGCGTCGGTCGGGCGGTTGAAGCCGGGTGTCCCACCCCGGAAAGACATGGTCACGCGGGTGCTTGCAACCCCCCGCGCTTTGTTCTGGAGGCCCTTCTCGCATGACAACAGCCAAGAAGCCGACGACGGGCCGCCAGGGATTCAAGACCGGCGAGGCGGTGGTCTATCCCGCCCACGGCGTCGGCCGCATCACCGCGATCGAGGAGCAGGAGATCGCCGGCTACAAGCTCGAGCTGTTCGTCGTCTCCTTCGAGAAGGACAAGATGGTCCTGCGCGTGCCGACCGCGAAGGCCAACAGCGTCGGCATGCGCAAGCTCGCCGAGCCGGAACTGGTGAAGAAGGCCCTCGATGTGCTGACCGGCCGAGCCCGCGTCAAGCGGACGATGTGGTCGCGCCGCGCCCAGGAATACGAGGCCAAGATCAATTCCGGCGACCTGCTCTCGGTCACCGAGGTGGTGCGCGACCTGTACCGCTCGGAGGCCCAGCCCGAGCAGTCCTACAGCGAGCGCCAGCTCTACGAGGCCGCCCTCGACCGGATCGTGCGCGAGATCTCGACCGTCAACCGGATCACCGAGACCGAGGCGCTCAAGCTGATCGACCAGAGCCTGCAGAAGTCGCCCCGTCGCGGCAAGGCCGAAGCGGAGGCGGAAGCCGAGGCCGACGGCGACGAGGCCATCCAGGAAGAGGCCGCCTGAGGGCGCGCCCACCGGCCGGGATCGTTCCGGCCCCGTCCCATCCCGATCAGGCCCGGCGCGCGAGCGCCGGGCTTTTTCGTCCGTGCCGTCGCCCGCTCGATGGAGCGGTGGTCGGGTAACCTTCGATCGCGCAATCGTGCGTCCGACGGAACCGGACATCCTCGGCCCTGTTGGATCGCCGGCGGAACCTTCGCCTTCGCCCTCCCGTTGTTCGGTGCCTTGCGTGGACGCCCGGTCGGACCGGTGCCTCCGCAGGACGCGGCCGAGGCCGCAGCAGCGCTCGGAAGGAAGAGGCAGGCGGCATGGCGGAAATCGCGGGAATTCGTCGGCAGTTCATTCGCACCGCGATGGAAGCGCCGTTCCTCCAGCGGGACGAGGAACGCGGGCTGGCGGTGAGCTGGAAGGACGAGCGCGACGAGCGCGCCCTCCACAAGCTGATCTCGGCGCACATGCGCCTCGTGATCGCGCTGGCCGGTCGCTTCCGGCATTACGGCCTGCCGATGGCCGACCTCGTCCAGGAAGGCCATGTCGGCCTGATGGAGGCCGCCGCCCGGTTCGAGCCGGAGCGCGAGGTGCGGTTCTCGACCTACGCGACATGGTGGATCAGGGCCTCGATCCAGGACTACATCCTGCGCAACTGGTCGATCGTCCGCGGCGGCACCAGCTCGGCGCAGAAGGCGCTGTTCTTCAACCTGCGGCGGCTGCGCGCACGCCTGATGCAATCCACCGAGGAGCGCGTCGGCGACGAGATCCACCGCCGCATCGCCACCGCCATCGGCGTCTCCCGCGAGGACGTGGCGCTGATGGATGCCCGCCTGTCCGGCCCGGACATGTCGCTCAACGCCTCGGTCGGCGAGGAGAGCGAGGCCTCGTCCGAGCGCATGGACTTCCTCGTCGACGGCGCGGCGCTGCCCGACGAGACCGTGACCGCCACGGTCGACGGCGAGCGCCGCCATCTCTGGCTGCAGCAGGCGCTGACCGTCCTGTCCGAGCGCGAGCTGCGCATCCTGCGCGAGCGCCGTCTCGCCGAGGACCAGGCCACGCTGGAAGCCCTCGGGCATCGCCTCGGCATCTCCAAGGAGCGCGTCCGCCAGATCGAGAACCGCGCCCTGGAGAAGCTCCGCCGGGCCCTGGCCGACCGCTTCCCGCAGACGATCGGTGCCGCCTACGCCGGGTAGGACGCCTCTCCGCATCGGTGACGAGAAAGGCCCGCCCGGATGGTCGGGCCTTTCTCGTTTTCGCGACGTCCCGTCTTCCCTCCCCCTCTGCGGGGGAGGGAGAGCGTCGCCCCCTACTTCGTCGACGTGCCCGTCGAGCCGGTGGCGTCCACCGGGCCCGGCTTGATGCTCCACAGCTCGGTCGGCAGGGCCGCCGGGGCGTCGGGCTTGTAGAAGGCCGAGTCCTGAATGTGCGAGGTCGTGAACAGGATGGTGCCGTCCGGCGCCTCGGCGAAGGTGTCGGGCCAGCGCAGGCGCGGATCCTGGATCAGCACCGTCGGCTTCCCGCCCTTGGCGGACAGGTCGCGGACCTTCACCGCGTTCTCCTCCGGCGCGCTGACGTACATCCGGCCGTCGTGCCGGCTGATGATCAGGCCGTCGGCGGGGCCGTTCTCGCCCACCGTCTCGACCTTGCCCGACAGGCTCTTGTCGGTGAGCGCGCTCGGCACCACCGAGGACGTCAACCACCCGGTCAGCGCGTCGGTCGGGAGGCTGTAGAGCGTCTTGCCCTTGATCGCCTGCCAGTAGAGCGTCTTGCCGTCGGGCGAGAGCGCGATGCCGTCGGCCGCGAACTCGACGCCGCGCCCGTCGGACCGGCGCAGGGGCTTGCCGTCGTAGGTCACGGTCACGCTCTTGTCGGGCATGGTGGTCGGGTCGCCGTCGAGCAGGCGACGGGCCTTGCCGCTGTCGAGGTCGACCACGACCAGAGCGCCGCTCGCGCCGGAATCGGTGAGGTAGGCGGTCTTGCCGTCGGGCGAGAAGCGCACGTCGTTCAGGTACGAGCCCTGGGGCGCCACCGTCTCGTCGAAGGCGATGGTGCGAGCGGGCTTGTTGGTGCTCAGGTCGATCTCGACGAGCTTCGGCCCGTCCTTGACCACCGCCGCCATCGCGGGGGCGGCCGGATCGAGCACCCAAACGTTTCCCTTCGGGTCGGCGACCACGCTCTGCACGCAGATCCAGTGGTTGCGCGCGTCGACCTCGTCCTTCTTCGCGTTGCGCCACGCATTCCACTCGGCATCGGGGAACGGCGTCAGCTTGCCGTCCTTCAGCTCGGCGACCGAGATCGCGGTATCCTCGGTCCAGCGCGGGAAGTTGACGAAGATGCGCCCGTCCTTTCCGACGGTGACGCCGGTGACCTGATGCTCGAAGCTCGCCACCTTGGTCAGCGCCGGCACGGTGCCGGGCTGGGACGCGACCGTTTCCTGCGCCACGGCGGCGCCGGAGAGCGCGGTTCCGGCAAGGAGGGCGCTGCCGAGCACGAGGCGCGCGCGGATGCCGGTGATCGTCATGGTCATGGAGAACCTTTTTTCGGGGCGGCGGACGCGCCGCATCAGCCCGAACAACGCAGCCGGAGCCGGCCAAGCTTCATCGGACCGGCATCGTTCCGGGACGATCAGCGATGGTCGGCGCCCGCCGGCCCGGCGGTGGCGGCGAGGGTGCGGGCCATCCGCTCGATCCGCTCGGCGGCCCGCGACACGCCGTCGGAGACGCGGGCCGACCGATCCGCCTCGACCGCCTGCGACGCGGCCACCTCGGCGCGCAGCCGCTCGGCCTCGGCCTCCGCCACCGCGAGCCGGCGCTTCAGCTCCGACACCTCGTCGGAGATGGTCAGCGCCGCCATCACCTGAAGGCGCATGTCGCCGATCTCGCCGAAGGCCTTGCGCATGTCCGCGACCCGCGCGCCGAGGTCGGCGGCGAGCGCCGCCAGATGCGCCTCCTCGCCCTCGCCGCAGGCCATGCGGTAGCTCTTGCCGTCGATGGTGACGCTGATCTGGGGCATGCGTGCTGCAGGTCGGCCGAGGACGAGGAAATCGGGGCGTCGGCGGATTGGGCGCGTGCGCGCCGCCCGGTCAAGGGTCCGGGCGGGCGAGCACGGTCTCGACGGTGCCGATCGCCCGATCCAGCCGGCGGCCGACCGTGTCGGCGGCGGCCTCGACCTCGGCGAGGCGCGCGCTCGCGGCGTCGAGCGCCGCGGCGAGGCGGGCCCGGTCCTCGGCCATGATCGCGCGCTCCGCCGCGACGTCGTCGGGGTTGGCCTCGGCCTCGAGCCGGCGGGCGACCGCAGCTTCGAGTTGCAGCAGCGCCGCGTCGAGCCTGCGCAGGGCGTCGCCGGTCGGGTCGCCGGTCGGGTCGGTCGGGGGGCTTGCGGCATCGCTCATGTCTGCCGGCAGGTTTCCCCCATGCCGCGAAGGATTTCCAGCCGAATCCGCCGCCGACGCCCAGCCAAATCCAGTCCGGTCAGGCCGCCCGGATTGTCAGGACTTCGCACAGGCGGTCCCCGTCCTTCGCTTTGACAGCCCGGGGCACCATGTTAGAGACCCGCCGCACGCGCCTGGCCGGTTCTCGCGCGCGCTTTGTCCGGATACCCGACCCGTGCCAGTCAAGAGGCCCTCGCCCGCATCGTCCGTCTCACGGATGGTCCCCGGCGACCTGTGCCCGGGCCTCGCGTCGGTTCATCCCTGGTTCAATTCGGCGGTTCATAGAGCCGGCCGCAGCACCGGACGGCCGACGCGCCGTTCCGGTACCATCGAACGGCGCCCGCAGGTCGGCGCCTCATCTCGCGAAGGAGTCACGCCGTGACGGTGAAGGTTGCCATCAACGGGTTCGGGCGCATCGGCCGCAACGTTCTGCGCGCGATCCACGAGGCCGGCCGCAAGGACATCGAGGTCGTGGCGATCAACGACCTCGGGCCGGTCGAGACCAACGCGCACCTGCTGCGCTTCGACTCGATCCACGGCCGGTTCAACGCCAAGGTGGTGGTCGACGGCGAGTCCATCATCGTCGACGGCAATCGCATCCGCGTCACCGCCGTGCGCAACCCGGCCGAGCTGCCGCACCGCGAGCTCGGCGTCGACATCGCGCTCGAGTGCACCGGCATCTTCACCTCGAAGGACAAGGCCAAGGCCCACCTGGATGCCGGCGCCAAGCGCGTCATCGTCTCGGCGCCCGCCGACGGCGCCGACCTGACGGTGGTCTACGGCGTCAACCACGACAAGCTGACGGCCGATCACCACGTGATCTCGAACGCCTCGTGCACCACCAACTGCCTCGTGCCGGTGGCGAAGGTCCTCAACGACCTCGTCGGGATCGAGCGCGGCTTCATGACCACGATCCACTCCTACACCAACGACCAGCCCTCGCTCGACCAAATGCACAAGGATCTGTACCGGGCCCGCGCCGCCGCGCTCTCGATGATCCCGACCTCGACCGGCGCCGCCAAGGCCGTCGGCCTCGTGCTGCCGGAGCTCAAGGGCAAGCTCGACGGCACCTCGATCCGCGTGCCGACCCCGAACGTCTCGGCGGTCGACCTCGTGTTCACCGCCAAGCGCGCCACCTCCGTCGAGGAGATCAACGCGGCGATCGTGGCGGCGGCCGACGGCCCGCTCAAGGGCGTGCTGGCCTACACCGACCAGCCCAACGTCTCGATCGACTTCAACCACGACCCGCACTCGTCGACCTTCCACCTCGACCAGACCAAGGTCATGGACGGCACCTTCGTGCGCATCCTCGCCTGGTACGACAACGAATGGGGCTTCTCGAACCGCATGGCCGACACGGCCGTGGCGATGGCCAAGCTGATCTGACGAGCCGATCTGATCCGTCTCCCCCGGCCGGCTCGCGGACACCCCGCGGGCCGGCGGTTTCGCGACCCGGCCCGACCATCCGCGAAAAGCCGCGCCCCGCCGGGCCGCCCTCCGAACCGCAGACGAGAAAGGGTCCGTGACGAATGACCGACGCCCCCAAGACCGCGACCGGGCAGGACTTCATCCCGACGACGACTTCGCCCGTCGACACCCGGCCCGTCGACACCCGGCCTGTTGAGGCCAAGCCCGTCGAGGCCAAGCCCGCGGCCGCCGGTCCGGCCGGCGCGACGCCGATCGCCGCCAACCAGCTGTTCGACCAGCTCGCGCGGATCGAGGACAAGACCTCGCGGATCGAGGACAAGTACGCCCGCTCGGAGTCGCTGCTGACCCGGGTCGAGGACAAGGTCGAGGGCGCCTCGAACCGCATGAACGAGGCGGCCCGTCAGTCCGACCTCGCGGCGCTCCGCTCGGAGATGCGCGGCCTGACCGAGCGCCTGCGGCGCCTGCCCGGCACCGGCGCCCTCGTGCTCACCGCGATCATCACCGCCGTGCTGACCGTCGTGCTGATGATCGCCGTGCAGCGGCTCAACCTCGACAGCCTGCTGCCGCCGCGCGCGAACGCGACCGCCGCGGCGCCGGCCCCCGCCCCCGCCCCTTCGCCCGCGCGCTGACCGAAAGCCGACCGGAGCCCGACCGCATGACCGCCTTCCGCACCCTCGACGATGCCGGCCCGCTCGCCGGCAAGCGCGTCCTGCTCCGCGTCGACCTCAACGTCCCGATGGAGGCCGGCCGCGTCACCGACGCGACCCGGATCGAGCGCGTGGTGCCGACGATTCGCGAGATCGCGGGCCAGGGCGGCAAGGTCGTGCTGCTCGCCCATTTCGGCCGGCCGAAGGGCAAGCGCGAGGCCAAGGACTCGCTTCGGCCCGTCGTCGCCACCCTGTCGGACAAGCTCGGAAGCCCGGTGGCCTTCGCCGAGGATTGCGTCGGCGAGGCCGCCGCGACCGCCGTCGCCGCGATGCGGGACGGCGACGTGCTGCTGCTGGAGAACACCCGCTACCACGCCGGCGAGGAGAAGAACGACCCGGCCTTCGCCGACGCCCTCGCGACGAACGGCGACGTCTACGTCAACGAGGCGTTCTCGGCCGCCCACCGGGCGCACGCCTCGACGGAAGGCCTCGCCCACCGCCTGCCGGCCTATGCCGGACGCCTGATGCAGGCCGAGCTCGATGCCCTGACCAAGGGTCTCGAGGCGCCCAAGCGCCCGGTGATCGCGCTCGTCGGGGGTGCCAAGGTCTCGTCGAAGATCGACCTGTTGGAGAACCTCGTCACCAAGGTCGACATGCTGGTGATCGGCGGCGGCATGGCCAACACCTTCCTGCACGCGCAGGGCAAGGCGGTCGGCAAGTCGCTGTGCGAGAAGGACCTCGCCGAGACCGCCCTGCGCATTCTGGCCGCGGCCGAGGCCGCGAAATGCCGGATCATCCTGCCGGTCGACGCGGTCGTCGCCTCCGAGTTCAAGGCGAATGCCGCCAACGAGACGGTGCCCGTCGACGCGGTGCCCGAGGGCGGCATGATCCTCGACGCCGGCCCGAGATCGGTCGCCGAGATCGACGCGGCGATCGACGAAGCCGCGACCCTGGTCTGGAACGGCCCGCTCGGCGCCTTCGAGATGACGCCGTTCGATGCCGCCACGGTCGCCGCGGCGCGGCACGCGGCCGAGCGCACCACGGCCGGCAAGCTGGTCTCGGTCGCCGGCGGCGGCGATACCGTGGCCGCCCTGAACCATGCCGGCGTGTCGGAGCGGTTCTCCTACATCTCGACCGCCGGCGGCGCCTTCCTCGAATGGCTGGAGGGCAAGACCCTGCCCGGCGTCGAGGCGCTGCGCGCCAAGGACTGAGCCGCGAAACGATTTCGCGCCGCCCCACGCGATCCAGGCGTGCCGTGGCGGCGTTCTTCCCCCACAGACCCGAACAGAGCTTAGACGGAGCACGGACGATGGCGCGGATCACGTTGAGGCAGCTTCTCGATCACGCCGCCGAGTACGGCTACGGCGTGCCGGCCTTCAACATGAACAACATGGAGCAGGGGCTCGCCATCATGGCGGCCGCCGACGCCACCGATTCCCCGGTGATCCTGCAGGCGAGCAAGGGCGCCCGCGCCTACGCCAACGACATCGTCCTGGCCAAGCTCATCGACGGGCTCGTCGAGATCTACCCGCACATTCCCGTCTGCATGCATCTCGACCACGGCAGCGACGAGGCCACCTGCGCCACCGCGATCCAGTACGGCTTCACCTCGGTGATGATGGACGGGTCGCTCAAGGCCGACGGCAAGACCCCGGCCGACTACGCCTACAACGTCGGCATCACCCACAAGGTGTCGGAGATGGCGCACTGGGCCGGCGTCTCGGTGGAGGGCGAGCTCGGCGTGCTCGGCTCCCTCGAGAGCGGCGAGGGCGAGGCCGAGGACGGCCACGGCGCGGAAGGGGTGCTCAGCCACGACCAGCTCCTCACCGACCCGGACGAGGCGGTGAAGTTCGTCGCCGCCACGAAGGTCGACGCGCTCGCGGTCGCGATGGGCACCAGCCACGGCGCCTACAAGTTCACCCGCCAGCCCGACGGCGACGTGCTCGCGATGAACGTCATCGAGGAGATCCACCGCCGCCTGCCGACGACCCACCTCGTGATGCACGGCTCGTCCTCGGTGCCGCAGGAGCTGCAGGACATCATCAACCGGTACGGCGGCCAGATGAAGCCGACCTGGGGCGTGCCGGTCGCCGAGATCCAGCGCGGGATCAAGCACGGCGTGCGCAAGATCAACATCGACACCGACAACCGCATGGCGCTGACCGGCCAGATCCGGAAGGTGCTGGCCGAGAATCCGTCCGAGTTCGATCCGCGCAAGTACCTCAAGCCCGCCATGGAGGCGATGACCAAGCTGTGCAAGCAGCGCTTCGAGGAGTTCGGCACCGCCGGCCAGGGCTCGAAGATCCGCCCGATCTCGGTCTCGGCCATGGCCAAGCGCTACGCCAACGGCTCGCTCGACCCGAAGATCACCGCGAACTGAGGCGACCCGTCTTCGTTCCAGGCGATCGGAGAGACGAGCTCCACCCGATCGCCCCATACCCGTCATTCCGGGGCGCCGAAGGGCGAACCCGGAATCCGGATCCGCCGACGGAGCCGAACCGATCGCGTCCTTTGGTTCCGGATTCCAAGCTTTGCCGCGCAGCCCCGGAATGACGAGCGGGCCTGACAAGGTCTGCGCAGGACGTCGGGATCGATCGCCTTCGCAGCCCCTGAAACGTCCCTCTCCGCTTCCCCGACGCGCTGCGCGGCGGTATCAGGGCGCATGACCGACGCACCCCGCCTCACCCTGCTGACGCCGCATCGCGTCGGGCCCGAGCATGTCGACGCGCTGCTGCCCGCGCTCGAGCGCGCCTGCGGCGCCGGCGACGTGGCCGCGGTGATCCTGCGGCTGGCGCCGTCCGATGAGCGCAGCCTGATCGCCCTGGTCAAGCGCGTCGCCCCCGCCGTGCAGGCGGCTGGGGCGGCCTTGGTCGTCGCCGCGGCGGGCTTCCCGGGCGACCTCGTCAGCGTCTCGGCCCGCGGCGGCGCCGACGGCATCCACGTCGACAAGCCCGAGGACGGCACGCTGCAGGAGCTGCGCGGGCGCCTGCGCGACGGCCGGATCCTCGGCGTTGGCGGGATCGAGACCCGGCACGCGGCGATGGATGCGGGCGAGGCGGGCATCGACTACCTGATGTTCGGCGGCCTCTACCCGGACGGCGTCGCCGCCGAACCCGAGGCGGTGCGTGAGCGCACCGCGTGGTGGGCCGAGATCTTCGAGACCCCATGCATCGGCGTCGCCTGCGCCGAGACCGAGATCGCCGGGCTCGCGGCCACCGGCGCCGAGTTCGTCGGGCTGGAGAGCGGCCTGTGGATGGACGATCCCGCACGCATCGCGACGCTGCAGACGTCGCTGTCGGAGGTCGCCTCGTGAGGCGGCTCCGCGCCCTCGGCCTCGCGTTGCTCATGGCCGGGGGGGCCGTCTCCACCGGCGGCCCCGTCGTCGCGTCCCCCGGCACGGTCGAGCCGGCCAAGACGCCGGGCACCGATCCGGTGAAGCCGCCGATGCGCGAGCTGCCGACCCCCTACACCATCGGCTATTCCGGCGGCGCCCGCCCGCCGCCGACCGACCGCACGCCGGACTTCGCCTACGGCGCCTATCAGCGCGGGCAGTACGTGACCGCGTTCCGGGAGGCGACGAAGCGGATCGAGGCCGACCGCAAGGACGCGGCGGCGATGACGCTGCTCGGCGAGTTGTACAACCAGGGCCTCGGCATCAAGCCGGATCCGGTAAAGGCCGCCGACTGGTACCGCCTCGCCGCGGCGCAGGGCGAGCCCGGGGCGATGTCCTCGCTCGGGCTGATGTCCCTCGACGGGCGCGGCGTG
Source organism: Methylobacterium sp. E-016 (assembly GCF_022829745.1). Classification (NCBI taxonomy): domain Bacteria; kingdom Pseudomonadati; phylum Pseudomonadota; class Alphaproteobacteria; order Hyphomicrobiales; family Methylobacteriaceae; genus Methylobacterium; species Methylobacterium sp. E-016. Next base: position 68,460 of record NZ_JAKSYF010000172.1, on the reverse strand, counting down.
CCCAAGGACCCGAAGGCCGGCCGGCGCTGGCTGGAGCAGGCGGCCGAGCACGGCTCGCCGACGGCGGCCTACAACTTCGCGCTGCTGCTGCTCGGCAGCGGCACCGAGGCCGACTTGGCACGCGCGGCGACGATGTTCCGCAAGGCCGCCGACGGCGAGATCGGCCCGGCCCAGCACGATCTCGGGGTGCTCTACCTGCAGGGCCGCGGCGTGCCGCAGGACGCGACCAAGGCGGCCGAGCTGTTCCGGCGGGCGGCCGACAACGGCGACCTCGCCGGGGAGGTCGAGTTCGCGATCCTGCTGTTCAACGGCAAGGGCCTTCCGAAGGACGAGGGACGTGCCGCCCGCTACTTCCTGCACGCGGCCGCCCGCGGCAACGCCATCGCCCAGAACCGCGTCGCACGGCTCTACGCCACGGGGCGCGGCGTGCCGAAGAACCCGGTCGAGGCCGCGGCCTGGAACCTCACGGCGGCCGGCCAGGGGCTGTCGGATGCCTGGCTCGACCAGGCGCTCGCCGGGCTCACCGCCGACGAGCGCACCCGCGCCGAAAGGCTGGCCGGCGACCGGTCCGAGGCGCGCTGAGCCCGCGCGGGCCGGCGGCGGCGCTCAGAGCTTGCAGGCGCCGTCGAGAGCTGCGTTCTCGGCTGCGGTGAACAGGCGCGAGCGGATGTGGAAGCGCTTCTCGCGGCCATTCTCGAGGGAGAACATGCCGCCGCGCCCGGGCACCACGTCGAGCATGATGTGGGTGTGCTTCCAGACCGCAAATTGCGGGCGGCTGATGTAGAAGTCCGCGCCGCCGACCTGGCCGAGATGGACGTCGCCGTCGCCGGTGATGAAGTCGCCGACGCCGTAGCACATCGGCGAGGAGCCGTCGCAGCACCCGCCCGACTGGTGGAACATCACCGGGCCGTGCTCGGCCCGCAGCTCCGCGATCAGCTCGAGGGCGGCGGGCGTCGCGGTGACCCGCAACGGGGTGCCGTCGACGCCGGCCTGCTCGGCGGTGGTCTCGGTCGTCGCGGTCTCCGTCATGCGTCGCTCCCGTTCGCCGTGATCGCCCGGCTCGATCCTATGTGGATCGCGCCGCGCCGAAATGCAGGGGGCCCGCGCCGGGCGGCGATCGGCACCGGCAAAAAGCCCCGGCCGTTGCGGGCCGGGGCAAGGTCGTCTCGGGCGACGTCGTCTTGCGGTCGAGACCGAAGCCCCGGCCTTGGCGGCCGGGGCGGTTTCTCGCTGGCCTAGAAGAAGCCGAGCTTCTTGGCCGAGTAGCTCACCAGCATGTTCTTGGTCTGCTGGTAGTGGTCGAGCATCATGCGATGGTTCTCGCGGCCGATGCCGGACTGCTTGTAGCCGCCGAAGGCCGCGTGGGCCGGGTAGGCGTGGTAGCAGTTGGTCCAGACGCGGCCGGCCTGGATCGAGCGGCCGAAGCGGTAGGCGCGGGTGCCGTCGCGGGTCCACACGCCGGCGCCGAGGCCGTAGAGCGTGTCGTTGGCGATGGCGAGCGCGTCGGCGTCGTCCTTGAAGGTCGTCACCGAGAGCACCGGCCCGAAGATCTCCTCCTGGAAGATCCGCATCTTGTTGTGGCCCTGGAGCACCGTCGGCTGCACGTAGAAGCCGTCGGCCAGGTCGCCGTCCTTCACGTTGCGCGCGCCGCCGGTAAGCACCTGCGCGCCCTCCTGCCGGCCGATGTCGATGTAGGAGAGGATCTTCTCCATCTGCTCGGACGAGGCCTGCGCGCCGATCATCGTCGTGGGATCGAGGGGCGAGCCCTGGGTGATCGCCTCGACGCGCTTGACCGCGCGCTCCATGAACCGGTCGTAGATCGACTCGTGCACGAGCGCGCGGCTCGGGCAGGTGCAGACCTCGCCCTGGTTGAGGGCGAACATGGTGAAGCCTTCGAGCGCCTTGTCGAAGAAGTCGTCGTCCTCGTTGGCCACGTCCGCGAAGAAGATGTTCGGCGACTTGCCGCCGAGCTCCAGAGTCACCGGGATCAGGTTCTGCGAGGCGTACTGCATGATCAGCCGGCCCGTCGTCGTCTCGCCGGTGAAGGCGATCTTGGCGATGCGGGGCGAGGAGGCGAGCGGCTTGCCGCATTCCAGGCCGAAGCCGTTGATGACGTTGAGCGTGCCCGGCGGCAGCAGGTCGGCGATCAGCTCCAGCACCACGAGGATCGAGGCCGGGGTCTGCTCGGCCGGCTTCAGCACGATGCAGTTGCCGGCGGCGAGCGCCGGGGCGACCTTCCACACCGCCATCAGGATCGGGAAGTTCCACGGGATGATCTGCCCGACGACGCCCAGCGGCTCGTGGAAGTGGTAGGCGACCGTGTCGTGGTCGATCTCGGAGATGCCGCCTTCCTGGGCGCGGATGCAGCCGGCGAAGTAGCGGAAGTGGTCGATGGCGAGCGGGATGTCGGCGTTCACCGTCTCGCGGATCGGCTTGCCGTTGTCCCAGGTCTCGGCCAGCGCGATCAGGTCGAGGTTCTCCTCCATCCGGTCGGCGATCTTGTTGAGGATGCGGGCGCGCTCGCCGGCCGAGGTGCGGCCCCAGGCCTCCTTGGCGGCGTGGGCGGCGTCGAGCGCCTTCTCCACGTCCTGCGCGTCCGAGCGGGCGACCTCGCAGATGACCCGGCCGGTGATCGGCGAGGTGTTCTCGAAGTAGCGGCCGTTCGCCGGCGCGACCCACTGCCCGCCGATGAAGTTGTCGTAGCGGGCCGAGAACGGCGACTTGGTCTTGGCGTCGGCCAGGAATTCCGGCTTGTTCATGGTGCTGTTCCTCCGTGCGGTTCCGGCATGGCGTGCCGGCCTTTTTCGGCTTCTCGCTGGCCGATCGCAGCCAAAGCCAGTTGGGAGGCCTTGGCAAGTTGGACTTTTGGCCAACCAGGTCCGCGAGTGCTCGTCGGAGGGTAGCCGGATCGCCGCCGTTTGGCGACCGCCGCCGGCAGCAGGGGTCAGCCGCCGCGATTCGCCTTGCGGGTGGCGGCCGCCTTCCTGGCGGAGGCGGAGCGCTCTTCCGGCGTGCGCGCGGCCGAGGCCTTGCCGCCCGCCTTGCCGCCCTTCTCCCCGCCCGCATGCGCCGCCGGGTGGCCGGTGGCCTTGCCCCGGCCGGAGCCGCCGGGCTTCTTGCCGCCGCCGTCGTCCTTGTTGACCGTCGCCCAGGCGCGGGCCTCGGCCGCCTCCTCGGGCACGCCGCGCTTCTCGTACGAGTCGGCGATGTGCTCGGCCTTCCGCACCTGCTTGTCGGTGTACTTGCCCTTGTCGCCCTGCGGCATGATCGACCTCGCGTCTCCGCCCGATTCACCCGTCCGCCGACGCGACGTCCTCAGCCGGTCCCGGTCGGCCCGTCGAGGACGGCGCGCACGCGACGGATCAGGTCCGTGCGGCGGTAGGGCTTGTTCAACACGTCGAACTCGGATCCCCCCGCGTCGGTTCGCTCCAGGCTCGCCTCGGCGTAGCCGGTGGTGAGCAGCACCTTGAGCCGCGGCTGCCGGCGCCGCGCCTCGCGGGCGAGCATCACCCCGTTCATGCCGCCGGGCATGATCAGGTCGGTGAAGATCATGTCGATGCGGTCGTTGCCGTCGAGGATCTCCAGGGCTTCGCGCCCGTTCCCGGCCATCAGCGTGACGTAGCCGAAGTCGCGCAGGATCGTCCGGGCGAGCTCGGCCACGTCCTCGCGGTCGTCGACGATCAGGATGGTCTCGGTGCCCTGGCGCTCGATGGCGCGGGCCGCCGGCTTCGGCGCCTCCTTCACCCCGGTCTCGGTCACCGGGAACGACAGGCGCACGGTGGTGCCCTCCCCCTGGACCGATTCGATCTGGGCCGCGCCGCCCGACTGCTTGGCGAAGCCGTAGACCATCGAGAGGCCGAGCCCGGTACCCTTGCCCTCCTCCTTGGTGGTGAAGAACGGGTCCATCACCCGCGCCAGCACCGAGGGCGGCATGCCGGTGCCGGTGTCGGTGATCGAGACCCGGACGTAGCGGCCGGCGCGCAAGGGGCCGGTCCCGGTGATGTCGCGCTCGGACACGTCGAGGTTCTCGGTGATGATGCGGATGCGGCCGCCCTCCGGCATCGCGTCGCGGGCGTTGATCATCACGTTGAGCAGCGCGACCTCGGCCTGGGTCGGGTCGACCCGGCAGTTCCACAGGTCCGGCGCCGGGTCGTAGTCGACGGTGATCGCCTCGCCGACGGAGCGGGCGACCATGTCGCGCATGCCCTCGATCAGGGCGTTGAGGTTGACCGCGCGGCCTTCCAGCCGCTGCTTGCGCGAGAAGGCGAGGAGCTGCTGCGTCAGCGTCGTGGCGCGCTGCGCGGCCTGGCGGATGTTGTCGGCGGCACGCCCGAGGCGGCCCTTGTCGGCATCCGGCTTCTCGAGCCCGGCGCTGAGGATGTCGACGTAGCCGACGATGACCTGGAGCAGGTTGTTGAAATCGTGCGCGATGCCGCCGGTGAGCTGGCCGAGCGCCTCCATCTTCTGGGCCTGGCCCAGCGCCTCCTCGGCGTCGCGGCGACGCGACACGTCGAGCTGCGAGGCGAAGAAGTACAGCAGCTCCCCCGCGGTGTCGTAGAGCGGCGAGACGAACAGCGCGTTCCAGAAGGTCGAGCCGTCCTTGCGGTAGTTCAGGATCTCGGTGCTGTACTCGCGCCGCTCGTCGATCGCCGCGCGCACCTGCGCGACCGCCTCGCGGTCGGTCTCCGGTCCCTGCAGGAAGCGGCAGTTGCGGCCGACGATCTCCTCGCGGCTGTAGCCGGACATCGCGATGAAGGCGTTGTTGGCGAAGATGATCGGGTTGTCGGACTGGCGCGGGTCCGTCACCGTCATCGGCATGCGGGTCGTCTCAACGGCCGCGAAGAAGATCTCGTTGCGCGGGTCCGACATGGCGGAGACGGACCCGGTGCCGACACGGGTGGTGCGGCCGGTCGGCGGTGTCTCGGGCGTCTGGGTCATGTCGACGGGGTCTCATCCTTCGGCATCGGTCGGCCGCTCCATCGCTTCGTTCGACGCCGGCGAGCCGCTGCGCCTGCGCAAACGCGTTCTGGCTTACGATCCGGATCGACACCACCGCGATAACGCCAGGGGGCGCCCGGGCGATCCCGGCATTCTGGCGAAGGTCAGGCCCGCGCCGAAGCCGAAAGCGCGGATGCCGCCCGGCGAGCCGGTCTCGCGCATCGGCGAAGGCGTGAAAACCCGCTTCGCCGCCCAGCCGTCGCGCCGGCCGGTGCACGACGTCGCCCACATCGTCGATCGCCGCCGCTACTCGGCGGCCTGCGGCAGGCGGGGCTCGGATCGCGCGGCCGGTTGCGCCGCCGCCGGCATGCGCGAGACCGCGATGGCGTTCTCGATCGCGTCGTTGAGCGTCGTGACCAGGAAGTCGGCCGAGGTCGCCCGGCGCAGGTGATCGAGGGTGGCGGGATCGCGCTCGCCCCAGAACCCGACGAGGACGCTGACGCCCGGCACCGCGGCGCGCGCCTGCCGCACGGTGAAGCGGATCTGCGACAGGCTCACCGGCTCGAGATAGGAGAAGCAGATCATCGCCAGGCTGCCGACATCCTTCGGCCGCGCGCCGGCGCGGATCGCGGACATCGCGATCACCTCGGAGCGCAGGCCGTGGCGGTCGAGGGTCTGGCTCAGCATCAGCGTCGCCGCCTCGTCAAACGGGCCGCGGCTCGAGACGCAGAGCACCGGCACGGCGCCGCGCCAGGCCGGCGCAAGGTCCGACGGCTTGAGCACGACGGCGGCGACCTCGCGGTCCGGCCCCGCCGCGGCGACGGCGGCGGCGGCCTCGGAGCTCCCGGTGCGGGCCTTGCCCCTGCCGGGGCGCCGGGCCACCGGCGTGGTGCCGAGCCGCGCGACCACGGTGCGGATCGCGGCGCCGACCTCGCCCTGGCGCTCCCGGTCGAGCGTCCCGCGCGACAGGTCCTCCTGCGCCAGCCTGAGGCCGGCGAGCACGACCTCGTCGTAGTAGGTGACGAGCGCCCGCTCCTTGAGGAACTGCCGGCCCTGATCGATCGCCTCGGCCGGATCGTTGGCGAGCATGCGCTGGTAGAAGATCTCCGGCGGATCGAGGGCCGGCTGGTCGCCGAGCAGCACGTCGAGATACCAGAGCCGGTCGACGTGGCGGCCGAGCACAACGAGGCAGACGGTGAGCGGGGTGGCGAGCACGAGGCCGATCGGCCCCCACAGGAAGGTCCAGATCGTCGCCGAGAGGATGACCGCGATCGGCGAGAGCCCGGTGGAGTGCCCGTAGAGCAGCGGCTCGATCACGTGGCCGGCGATCGGCTCGACCACCAGGAACAGGGCCGCGGTGGCGATCACCATGGTCCAGCCCGGATCGACCGAGGCCGCCAGCACCAGCGGCAGCAGGGCGCTGATCGCGGCGCCGATATAGGGCACGAAGCGCAGGATCGCCGCGAGCACCCCGAACAAGGTCGGGCTCGGCACGCCGATCAGCCACAGCCCGACGCCGATCACCACGCCGAAGGCGACGTTGAGGGCGAGCTGCGCCAGGAAGAACCGGCTGAGGCGGCGCGCCGCGTCGTCGATCGCCGCGGTGGTGCGGCGCAGGTCGCCCGAGCCGCCGGCCAGCCGGATCATCCGGTTCCGCAGATCCTCGCGCTGGAGCAGGATGAAGATCGTGAAGATCAGGATCAGGCCGGTGGTGGCCAGCGGGTGCAGGATCGGCCCGGCGAAGGTCTGGAGGTTCTCGACGAAGCCGGCCCGCGCCGCGCGGATCTCGACGGTGAGCGGATGCCCGGCGCTGCCCGGATCGCCCTTCAGCTCGGGCGGCGGCGGCGGCGACAGGGTCGCGCTCAGGTCTTGGAACACGTCGACGATTCGCGACAGCGTGCCGGTGTCGGCGGTCGCCCCGCGCAGAGACTTGATCTTGTCCTGCATCACCAGGGAATAGCGCGGCAGGTCGGACACGAGCTGGCCGCCCTCGCGCGCGATCAGGGTTCCGATCCCGAACAGCGCGCCGAACACCACCACGACGACGAGCAGCACCGCCGGCACCCGCGGCACGCGGATATGCCCGAGCAGGCGCACCGCCGGCACCAGGACGAAGCTCAGCAGGATCGCGAGCGTCACCGGAACGAGGATGTCGCGCCCGAAATACAGCGCCGCCATCACCGCGACGACGAGGAGGAACGAGGCCAGCGCGACGAAGACCGGCAGGCCGTTCTTGAGGCGCTGCGCGGTGACGGGATCGTCGCTCATGGGATTACGCTCCGGTTACGCTTGAGTTCGACCGCTCGAGTGTTCTCCCATCCGCGCTCCTCATCCTGAGGTGGCCGCGTCAGCGGCCCTCGAAGGAGCCCTCCAGGCCCCACCGAGACCGCTGGAGAGCTCCTTCGAGGCCTCCGCTGCGCTGCGGCACCTCAGGATGAGGGGGATGGATGGGAGGGAACCGCCCTATCCCGCCTCAGGCCGACGCCGTCTCGCCCAACGCCGCGCTGATCTGGCTGAGCAGCTTCGAGAAATCGACGGGCTTCGGGTGGTAGTCGTCGCAGCCGGCCTGGATCGCCTTGTCGCGGTCGCCCGACATGGCGTGGGCGGTGAGCGCGATGATCGGGATGCCGCGGGTGTCGCTGCCGGACTTCAGCGCGCGCGCCGCCGACCAGCCGTCGAGGATCGGCAGGTTCATGTCGAGCAGGATCACGTCGGGGCGCCCCGAGCGCGCCTGCTGCACCCCGGCCTCGCCGTCATGGGCCAGGATCACCTCGTACCCGCGACGCTTGAGCCGGCGGGACAGGAAATCCCAGATCTCCTCGTGATCTTCGACCAGCAGTATCTTGGGCATGGATGATGGATCCCTCGACGCATGACCGTCAGACTCGTCGCCGCCGCGCGTCGATACCCAACGCACGGCGGCCCGCGATCGTCCGATTTTTGTATTCAGCCCCTCGTGGCAGATCGTCCGCCCGAGGGGAAGACGCCGAAATCAGCGATCGGATTCGTCGAGGTGGAAGTGGACCTCGTGGATGTTGGCCCGCTCGAAGGCCTGCATCACGTGCTGGTAGGACCGCTCCATCTCCGTCACCGCGTCGCCGGGCGTGTCGTCCGGCTTCAGCACGAACATCAGCATCGAGCGGCCGGTGACGTCGTAGCGCTCGCCCGAGGCGAAGCTCGCGATCTCCTGGCTGTCGGGCAGGTTGGTGTCGAGCAGGCGCGTCCAGGCCGATCCGCCGACCGACTCCGGCAGGGTGAACTGCACGAGGTCATGGTAGGCGTTGTACATGATGAGCAGGGTGGCATCGCCACCGCGGCGGTGAACGCCGGTCGCCTGGGCCCGCCCGTCGAGCAGCACCGCGAGCGAACGCGCGCCACCGTCGGTCCAGTTCTCGGACCCCATCTCGGCCCCGTCCGGGCGCAGCCAAGTCACGTCCTTGACGCCGAACTCCTCGTCGTACCGGCCCGTGAGGAAGCGGCCGCGGCTCAGGATCGGCAGCGCGTTGCGCAGCAGGATCAGGCGTTGGGTAAACTCGGCGAGATCGCGCTCCTCGGCGCCGATCGCCCCCCAGTCGATCCACGACACCTCGTTGTCCTGGCAGTAGGCGTTGTTGTTGCCCTTCTGCGTCCGCGCGAACTCGTCGCCGGCCAGCAGCATCGGCGTCCCGTGGGACAGGAACAGGGTCGCCAGCATGTTGCGCATCTGGCGTAGGCGCACGGCGCGGATCGCCGGGTCGTCGGTCGGTCCCTCGACGCCGTAATTGTACGAGAGGTTGTGCGAATGGCCGTCGCGGTTGTTCTCGCCGTTGGCCTCGTTGTGCTTGTCGTTGTAGGCGACCGTGTCGTGCAGGGTGAAGCCGTCATGCGCGGTGAGGAAGTTCACCGAGGCCCAGGGCTTGCGCCCGCGCTTGTTGAACTTGTCGGCCGAGCCGGTGATGCGGTTGGCGAGATCGGGCAGCAGACCCTCGTCGCCCTTCCAGTAGCCGCGGACGTCGTCGCGGAAGCGGTCGTTCCACTCGGCCCAGCCCGGCGGGAAGCCGCCGACCTGGTAGCCGCCCGGGCCGCAATCCCACGGCTCGGCGATGAGCTTCACGTCGTTCAGCACCGGGTCCTGGCGGCAGGCGTCGAGGAAGCCGCCGCCCTCGTCGAAGCCGTGCGGCTCGCGGCCCAGGATGGTGGCGAGGTCGAAGCGGAAGCCGTCGACGCGCATCTCGGTCGCCCAGTAGCGCAGGCTGTCCATGACGAGTTGCAGCACGCGCGGATGCGAGAGGTTGAAGGTGTTCCCGGTGCCGGTGTCGTTGATGTAGTAGCGCTCCTGCCCCGGCAGCAGCCGGTAGTAGGAGGCGTTGTCGATCCCCTTGAACGACAGGGTCGGGCCCTTCTCGTTGCCCTCGGCGGTGTGGTTGTAGACCACGTCGAGGATCACCTCGAGGCCGGCGCCGTGCAGGCGCGCGACCATCTCCTTGAACTCGGAGAAGGCGAAGTCCGGCACCGCCGCGTAGCGCCGCGCGGGGGTGAAGAACGAGATCGTGTTGTAGCCCCAGTAATTGACCAGGTTCTTTTCCTGCAGGTAGTCGTCCTGCACGAAGGCGTGGACCGGCAGCAGCTCCACCGCGGTGACGCCGAGGCTCTTGATGTAGTCGAGCACGTCGGGGTTGCCGAGGCCCGCATAGGTGCCGCGCAGGCGCTCGGACACCCGCGGATGGTTCTTGGTCAGGCCCTTCACGTGGGCCTCGTAGATGATGGTCTTCTCCCAGGGGATGTTCGGCTTGCGGTAGGCGCCCCAGGTGAAGGCCGGGTCGATGACCTGGCTGCGACGGGTGAACGGCGCGCTGTCGCGCTCGTCGAAGGTCAGGTCGTCGCCGGTCTCCATCTGGTAGCCGAACAGGGCCGGGTTCCAGGTGATCGAGCCGACGAGCCCCTTGGCGTAGGGGTCGATCAGCAGCTTGTTGTGGTTGAAGCGGTGCCCGGCCTTGGGCTCGTAGGGGCCGTGGACGCGGTAGCCGTAGATCGTGCCGGGGCGCGCGTCGGGCAGGTACCCGTGCCAGACCTCGTCGGTGTATTCGGGCAGCGCGATCCGCTCGATCTCCTTCTCGCCGGACTCGTCGAACAGGCAGAGCTCGACCTTGGTCGCATGGGCGGAGAAGACGGCGAAGTTCACGCCGAGGCCGTCCCAGGTCGCGCCGCGGGGATAAGGCTTGCCTTCCTGGATGCGCGAACGAACGGGACGGGTCGAGGCTGCGTAGCGGTTATGGTCGGCCATGTTCACTCCGGCGGCCGGGGCCGCATCACGACGACCGCTGCCTGACGCTCGGCAGCGGGGCCCCCGGGCCATTTTGTGAACGTGCGTCCGTGGGCGAAGCTCCGCCGTGCGCGAAATTTTTGCAGCGCAGCGAGGGGTGCCGAAGGTTCGGGCGGAAACCGTTCGCGGGCCTGGCATTTTTGCGCAGCCCGGGTTCTTCCACCGCTCCGCCGACCGCGGCATAGTGCGGGCTCGCCCCGGGCGCGAGGCCCGGCACACGCGGCCCCCAGCAGCGCCTCGGCGCATCGCGTCCCCCGGAGCAGCCCGCATGACCCTTGAGGCACACAACGACGAGGGCCCCGACCACGCCTCCGGGCTGCAGATCGTGGCGGATCGCCACGGCGTCAGCCTCGAAGCGGTGCGCCATCTAATGCGGGCGCTGGAGGCCGGCAACGGCACGATGGCGCAGTTCGACCACCCGGAGCTCGGCGGCATGGGCCAGTGGTTCTCCGGCGGCATGGTCATGGTCGGGCGGATGTTCGACGCGGAGCTGAAGGCCCGCGTCGCCGGCCTCTGCGCCGAGCTGGCCGACGCCCTGCCCCCGGGCGGCTGGAGCGGGAGCGGCCGGGCCGCGGGCGGCCGCGGCGGCGGCGAGTGGTGGCCGGCGGGCCTCGGCCGGCCGTCGAGCGCGGGCGCCCAGGACGGCCTGCGCTATGCCTACTTCCCGGAGACGCGGCGCCTGGCGATCGAGTCCGACGCCGGGGTCGCGCTCTACGACACCGGCGAGCACCAGATCTCGGGGGTCTCCCAGTCCGACGGCGCCCTGCGCTTCACCGGGCCGCAGGGCAGCATCGCCCTCGATACGCTGCGCCGCCTCGCGCCGGACGCGCCGACGCCCGCGCGCGACGCTTCTCCCGCTTCGGCCCCCGCCCGCGCTTCCATCCCTGCCGCGCCGCCGGACTCGTCGGGCGACGGGGACGTGTTCACGAAGATCGAGCGGCTCGCCGAGCTTCACGGCCGCGGGGTGCTGACCGAGGCCGAGTTCGCCGAGAAGAAGGCCGACCTGCTCTCGCGGCTCTGAGCCGGCGCCCCATATCGCAGGGGCGGCCGCGTTCCGGGCCGCCGGACCCCGCATGGCCTCGATCGGCGACCTCCTCGACATCTCCACGATCTATCACGAGCCCGCGGTGGAGACGTTTCCGCGCGGGCGCGAGATCCTGGCGCGCTACCCGGACGCGACGCGCATCCCGGTACCCTCGCACTGGAACATCCCGGCGCTCCACGGCAACGAGGGCTCGGTCGAGGACTGGGTCCGGATCAAGCGCTCGACTCTGGTGCTCGGAGTGAAGAAGGGGCTGACGATGCGGCCCAACGGCCGCAGCGCCCACTTCATCGCGCCCTCGACCTCGAACGGCTGCGCCATGGCCTGCGCCTACTGCTACGTGCCGCGGCGCAAGGGGTTTTCCAACCCGATCTCGCTGTTCGTGAACGTCGAGGCCGCCTGCGCGGCGATCGCGCGGCATGCCCGGAAGCAGGGCGCGCTGCCGGAGCCCGACACCATCGATCCCGCCGCCTGGGTCTACGACATCGGCGAGAACGGCGACCTCTCGGTCGACGCGGCGATCTGCGACAACGTCCGCGACCTCGTCGCGCTGTTCCGCACCCTGCCCAACGCCAAGGGCTCGTTCGCGACCAAGGCGGTGAACCGCGACCTGCTCGCCTACGACCCGCAGGGGCGCACCCGCATCCGATTCTCGCTGATGCCGGCACGGATCGCTAAGGTGGTCGACGTGCGCACGACGCCGATCGCGGAGCGGATCGCGGCGATCGACGACTTCGTGGCCGCGGGCTACGAGGTCCACGTCAACTTCTCGCCGGTCATCCTCTACGAGGGCTGGGAGGCGGATTGGCGGGCCTTGTTCGCCGAGATCGACGGCACGCTGTCGGACGCCGCCAAGGCCCAGCTCAAGTGCGAGATCATCCTGCTGACCCACAATGCCGGCCTGCACGCGGTCAATCTCGGCTGGCATCCGCGCGCCGAAGAGCTGCTGTGGCGGCCCGACATCCAGGAGGCCAAGGTCTCCGAAGGCGGCGGCGCCAACGTCCGCTACCGCGCCGGCTGGAAGGGCCGCTGGCTCACGCGCTTCAAGGCGGTGCTCGCGGAGACGATGCCGTACTGCACCGTGCGCTACGCGTTCTGAGCGGCGGGATCGAACCGTTCTCCGCCCCTGGGCGTTCCCGACCGCATCCGGGAGGACCGACCATCATGAGCGATCACGCACGGTACCTGAGCGAGGCGGTGCAGTTGGCCGCCGACAACGTCTGCGACGGCGGCACGCCCTACGGCGCCGTCCTGGTGCGCGGCGACGAGGTCCTGGCCCGGGTCGCCAACAACGTCCACACCACCAACGACCCGACCGGCCATGCCGAGATGGTGGCGCTGCGCGAGGCGAGCCGGCGCCTCAACAGCCGCGACCTGTCCGGCAGCGTGATGTACGCCAGCGGCCAGCCCTGCCCGATGTGCCACGCCGCGATGCGGCTGTCGGGCATCCGCGAGGGCTACTTCGCCAACGCCGCCGCCACGGCCGGCGAGTTCGGGCTGCTCGGCGCCGAGATCTACGCCGAGCTGTGCCGCCCGCTCGACGCGCAGCCGATGCGGCTGAAGCACCTCGACGTGCCGGACGCGACCGCGCCCTACGCGGCCTGGAAGGCGCGCAAGGACGAGGCCTGAGCCGATCGGCTCGGCGCGTCCCGGTCAGTGCGTCCAGGGCGCCGTGCGGTTGAACTTGAAATTGTCGGAGTAGGACAGCCCCTTGCGCGGGGGGGCCGTCTTCGGCTCCTCGACGCGGTAGGCGATGCCGGCCTTCTTGGCGTAGGCGACCGCATCCTCGAGGGTCTCGAACTTGAGGTGGACCTGCTGCAGCATGTCGCCCGAGCCGGTCCACCCCATCAGCGGGTCGGTCTCGCGCGGCGCGGTCTGGTCGAACTCGAGGTGCCAGACCTTGGTCCGGGCCGTCCCCGACTGGGACGCGTCCTTCGACGGCTGGAAGATGCGGGCGCTCGACATGGCCTTCAGACACCGCTCCGGAAATCGATGGTCGGGGCGATAGGATTCGAACCTACGACCCCCTGGTCCCAAACCAGGTGCGCTACCAGACTGCGCTACACCCCGACATGCCATCGGTCTTACGGGGTCGCCGGGGCGCGGGCAAGGTTCGATCGGTGTCGCGGCCCTAGACGCGGATGTCGAGGACTGTCCGCTCCATCGCGTCGGACGCGCGCAGGACCGCCGCGTTGGCCGCGAAGGCGGCCTTGTCCTCGATCAGCCGGACGGCCGTGCTCGACAGGTCGACCTGGGCCGCGCTCGGAAGGCTCGTCCCGATCTCGGCCACGCGCGTGGCGGTCGACTCGAACCTCTGCGACGCGGCAGCAAGGCCGGCACTGCTGATCGACGTCGCGCTGATCATGACCCGCCTCCCCGATGACGCGACTCAAACCATGGCGGGCCTGAAGGAAACGGCCGAGGATTGCCGCGCATTTGATCGATGGCGGCGTGAAGACGAAGATACGATTGCGAAAGGCCGACGGCCAACGTGGTCCTTGCGGTATGACCGATGCGCGGGCGGTCCCAGAGGCGCCCCGTGCCGAACGCCGCTTGATCCGCGGCGCATCCGACCCACCTGCGGCATCGAGGGCGCGACGGTCCACGTCACCTGAGGATGTTTCGATGATCGATCTCTACTACTGGCCGACCCCGAACGGTCACAAGGTGACGATGTTCCTCGAGGAGGTCGGCCTCCCCTACACGATCAAGCCGGTCAACATCGGCAAGGGCGAGCAGTTCGATCCCGGCTTCCTGAAGATCGCGCCGAACAACCGCATGCCGGCGATCGTCGACCACGCGCCGGCCGACGGCGGCGCGCCGATCACGCTGTTCGAGTCGGGCGCGATCCTGCTGTACCTCGCCGAGAAGACCGGCCGGTTCCTGGCCACGGACCTCCGCGGCCGGCAGGAGGCGCTGCAATGGCTGTTCTGGCAGATGGGGGGCCTCGGCCCGATGCTCGGCCAGAACCACCACTTCTCGCAATACGCCCCCGAGAATATCCCCTACGCGATCAACCGCTACGTCAACGAGACCAACCGGCTCTACGGCGTCCTCGACCGACGGCTCGCCGACCGCGACTTCGTCGCCGGCGATTACGGCATCGCCGACATGGCGGCCTATCCCTGGATCGTCCCGTGGGAGAAGCAGGGCCAGACCCTCGACGATCACCCGAACCTGAAGCGCTGGTTCCACGCCATCGCCGAGCGCCCCGCCACAAAGGCCGCCTACGCCCGCGCCCCGGAGGTCAACCCCGACCACGGCAAGACCATGAGCGAGGACGCCAAGAAGGTGATGTTCGGGCAGACGGCGGGGAACACCAAGCGCTGACGCGCACCTCCCTCCCCTCTTTGCGGGGGGAGGAAAGCGGCGTTACCGCCGCAGGCCGTCCAACCGCACCGGCGCCGCGTGCGGCCGCGTCGCCAGCATCTCGTCGATCAGCGCCAGGACCTCGGCACGCCCGCAATTGGCGGCGGGCTCGAACGGGGTCCAGGTCTGGGTGAAGTCAAGGCGGGCGAACACGTCGCGGTAATGGCGAAGCTCGTTCGTCGTCAGCGGCACGCCGCGCACGAAGGCCTTGTGCGCCGAGATCGTCACGGCGCGGCGGAAATCCTCCGGGTCCAGCTCGAACTTCAAAGCGTCGCCGCAGAAGCAGATCTTCCGCTGGCGATCGAACAGCACGGCGTGGCCGTCGAAGTGGCCGGCGGTGCGGTGGAGCTCGAGTCCCGGCAGCGGCTCGAGGAAGTCGTCGTAGGGCCACGAGACCTGCAGCGCGGCGCTCCAGGCGAAGTCGGCGGCCGGCAGGCACAGCTCCGGGTCGAACCGGTCCTGCAGCTGCACCAGCGCCCCGTAGGCGTGCGGGTGCGAGGCCGAGAGCACCTGCATGCCGCCCAAGCTCGCGATGTGGTCGAGCGCCGCCTCGCTGAAGACCGGGCAGCCCTCGAAGCCCATGTTGCCGGCCTCCGTGCAGATCAGGTAGCTCGACGGGCCGATGCCCGAGACCGGCTCGTTCCAGAACCGCCAGACGCCCGGCTCAAGCTCCTGCCAATGGCAGGGAAAGCGCGCCTGCGCCTCGCGCTTCGTCCAGAAGCGCCAGCCGTCCTGCGGCACGACGTGGCGGGCGTCGAGGCACATCGGGCAGGCCGGCGGGGTCTCGAAGTGGCGCTGCCAGAAGCCGCAATTGTCGCAAACGTAGGCCGGCAGATCGAGGGCGCCGGCAAAGGGCAGGTATCCGGGCACGCGTCGCCTCGTGGCAGTGGGGATGGTGCGGAGTTCCTATCAGGCGCCCCGCCGAAACGGGAGCCCGTCAGGGCCGCGGCAGCAGCAGCCGCGGGGAACGCGCCACCGCCGCGGCGCTCGCGAGCCCCGCCAGGGCGATTCCGGCCAGGCCCGCCATGAGCAGGTCGCGCTCCCGGCTGGTCCAGAACGCGGAACGGGTGCGCTTGGTCCGGGCGCCGAAGCGCCCGTCGATGCCGACGTCGCCCGGCACCGGGGCGTCGAGGTTGCCGGCCCGGTACGGCAGGTCCTCGTCGGCCATCTGCTTGGGCCACATCTCGGCGGCCTTCCGGTCGGCATAGCCCGGGACCAGGGCCTGGGCCGCAGCCATCATCACCGTGCTGCGGCCGACCCAGACCTCGCGGCGCGGATGCTCGGCGGCGTAGACGATGGCCTCGGCGCACAGGCGCGAATCGTAGACCGGGTCCGGCGCATTCTGGTCGCGGCCGGTCCGGTTGCGGGTCCAGCGGTATTGCGGGGTGTTGACCGCCGGCAGGTAGATCACGCTGAGCGAGACCGCGGACTTGTCGTGGATCAGCTCGCAGCGCAGCGAATCGGTGAAGCCCGAGACGGCGAACTTGGCCGCGCAGTACGGCGCCTGCAGCGCCGCGGCGCGGTAGCCCAGCCCGGACGAGACCTGGATGATCGCCCCGCGATCGCGCGGCTTCATGAAGCGCAGGGCGGCGAGCGTGCCGTAGACCTGGCTGAGATAGGTCGTCTCCGTGACGCGGCGGTACTCGGCCGGCGTGATCCGGTCGGCCCGGCTCACCACCGTCGACATCGCATTGTTGACCCAGGCGCGGACCGGCCCGAGCTCGGCTTCGATCCGGGCGGCGGCGGCGTCGACCGCCTCGGCATCCGACACGTCGGCCGGGATCGTCAGCACCGGGCGGCCGTAAGCCGCGAGGGCGGCGGCGGTCGCGCGCAGCCGGCCTTCATCGCGGGCGATCACCGCCACCGACCAGCCGCGGGACGCGAACAGGTGGGCGGTGGCCAGGCCGATCCCGGCGGTGCCCCCTGTGACGACTGCGACCCGTGCCATGCGCGACTTCCCCCGACGTACCGCAGCGACAAGCGGTTGCGGCGCAAACGGTTGCGGCCCGCAGGCCGTGCCCAATGGACACGCCCTGCGGGCCGCGAAGGTCGCCGGCGCCGGGCCGGATCAGGTATGCGCGGGCGCCGCGTGCGCCGGGGCGCCGCCGTGGCCGTCGTCGGTGCTCTTGCCGCGCTTCTTGCCCACCCAGATCACGATGTTCCGGATCATCACGTAGAAGACCGGCGTCAGGAACAGGCCGAAGAAGGTCGCGCCGATCATCCCGAAGAACACCGCGGTGCCCAGCGCCTGGCGCATCTCGGCACCGGGGCCGGTGGCGATCACCAGCGGCAGCACGCCGAGGATGAAGGCGAAGGCGGTCATTAGGATCGGGCGCAGGCGCAGGCGGCAGGCCTGGATCGCGGCGGCGACGGGGCCCTTGTGCTCCGCCTCCTCGATGTCGTGGGCGAACTCGACGATCAGGATGGCGTTCTTCGCCGCGAGACCGATCAGCACGATCAGGCCGATCTGGGTCAGGATGTTGTTGTCCTGCCCGCGCAGCTGCACGCCGAACAAGGCGGCCAGCACCCCGGTCGGCACCACCATCAGGATTGAGATCGGCAGCGCCCAGCTCTCGTACTGCGCGGCGAGCACCAGGAACACCAGCAGGATGCCCAGCGCGAACACGTAGACCGCCGTGTTTCCGGTGGCCTTCTGCTGGTAGGCGATCTCGGTCCAGTCGTAGGCGTAGCCCTCGGGCAGCGCCTTGGCGGCGATCTCCTCCATGGCGGTGAGCGCCTGGCCGGTCGAGACGCCGGGCTTGGCCACGCCCTGCACCGGCACCGAGTAGTACAGGTTGAACCGCTGCACGATCTGCGGGCCGGCGACGGTGCGCAGCGAGGCCAAGGTCCCCAGCGGCACCAGCGCGCCGGTGGAGGAGCGGACCTTGATCTGCGAGATGTCCTGCTGCGAGGTCCGGTAGGCGGCATCGGATTGCAGGCGCACCTGGTAGATGCGGCCGAGCGTGTTGAAGTCGTTGACGTAGGCGCCGCCCAGGTCCGCCTGCACCGAGGCGAAGACGTTGGCCAGCGGCACGTTCAGCATCCGCGCGATCGTGCGGTCGATGTCGAGGTAGAGCTGCGGCGTGTCGTTGCCGAAGGTGGTGAACACCCGCTGCACGTCGCTGCTCTGGTTGGCCTGGCCGATCAGCTCGCCGGCGGCGGCCAGCAGCGGCCCGGTCTCCGAGGATTGCCGGCTCTCGACCTGCATCTTGAAGCCGCCGCCGTTGCCGAGGCCGCGCACCGGCGGCGGCGGGATGACGATGACCCGCGCCTCCTGGATGTTGGCGGTGGCCTTCAGCACCTCGCCGGTGATCACCGCCGCGCTGCGCCCGTGGGTGGCGCGCTCCTTGGCGCCGGCCAGCGTGATGAACATCACGCCGGAGTTGGTGGTGTTGGTGAAGGTCGCGCCGTCGAAGCCGGCGATGATGACGGTGTTGGTCACGCCGTCGATCTTGCGCGCTTCCGCGGCCGCCCGGTTCACCGTCTCGGTGGTGCGGTCGAGCGAGGCGCCGGCCGGCAGCTGGACCACGCCGATGAGGTAGCCCTGGTCCTGGTCGGGGATGAAGCCCGTCGGCGTCGTCTGCACAAGGTGGATCGTGCCGAAGATGACGAAGCCGTAGAACACCATCACGGCGACGATGCCGACGCTGTAGCCGGTGAGCAGGCCGACGACCCGGGCGTAGCCGTTCGAGAGCGCCTCGAAGCCGCGGTTGAACAGGTCGGCGAGCCAGGCGATGAACCGCGTGAGGAAGAACTTCGGCTGCTTGCGGGCGTGGTGGGGCACCAGGAGCAGCTTGCAGAGTGCCGGCGACAGGGTCAGCGAGTTGAAGGCGGAGATGATCGTCGAGGCGGCGATCGTCAGCGCGAACTGCTTGTAGAACTGGCCCGAGATGCCGGGGATGAAGGCGGTCGGGATGAACACCGCGGCCAGCACGAGCGCGATGGCGACGACGGCCGAGCCGACCTCGTCCATGGTCTTGTGCGCGGCCTCGCCCGGCGACAGCCCCTCCTCCATGTTGCGATCGACGTTCTCGACCACGACGATCGCGTCGTCGACGACGATGCCGATGGCGAGCACCAGCCCGAACAGGGTGAGGTTGTTCAGCGAGAACCCGAAGGCCGACATCGCCGCGAAGGTGCCGACGAGCGAGACGGGGATCGCGATCACCGGGATCAGCGCCGTGCGCCAGCTCTGGAGGAACACCAGGATCACGATCACCACGAGGCCGACGGCCTCGAACAGGGTCTTGTAGACCTCCTGGATCGACTCCTCGATGAACTCGGTCGGGTTGTAGGCGATGCGGTACTCGACGTCGGGCGGGAAGTTCTTCTTCAGGTTCTCCATCACCTTCTTGACGGAGGCCGCGGCGTCGAGCGCGTTGGTGCCCGGGCGCTGGAACGCGCCGATGCCCACCGCCGGCGTCGCGTTCAGGAAGGAGTTGGTGGTGTAGTCCTTCTGGCCCATCTCGGTGCGGGCGACATCCTTCACCCGCACCAGGCGGCCGTTGGTCGCCTTGACGATGACGTCGGCGAACTCCTCCGGCGTCTGGAAGCGCCCCTGCGACTGCACCACGAGCTGGAACGCCTCGCCGGTCTGGGCGGGCGGCGCGTTGAGCGCGCCGGCGGCGACCTGCACATTCTGCTCCTGCAACGCCGTGGTCACGTCGGTGGTGGAGAGCCCGTAGGCGGCGAGCTTGTTCGGGTCGAGCCAGATGCGCTCGGCGTACTCGTTGCCGCCGAAGATCGTGATGTCGCCGACGCCGTCCAGGCGCAGCATCTCGTCACGGATGTTCAGGTAGATGTAGTTGGCCAGGTAGTTCTGGTCGTAGGTCTTGTTCGGCGAGAGCAGGTGCACGACCAGCATCAGGTCGGGCGAGGCCTTGCGCACGGTGACGCCGAGGTTGCGCACGTCCGGCGGCAGGCGCGGCTGCGCCACCGAGAGCCGGTTCTGCACCAGCACGTTGGCGATATCGAGGTTGGTGCCGACCTTGAAGGTGACGGTCAGCAGCATGTTGCCGTCGTTGGTCGACAGCGACGTCATGTAGAGCATGTTGTCGACGCCGTTCACCTCCTGCTCGATCGGCGTCGCGATCGTCGCGGCCACCGTCTCGGCGTTGGCGCCGGGGAAGCTCGCGCGCACGGTGACCGTGGGCGGGACGATCTCGGGATATTGCGAGACCGGCAAGCTCTCGTAGGCGACGAAGCCGAGGAGCAGGAAGATGATCGACGTGACCGACGCGAAGATCGGCCGATCGACGAAGAAGTGGGCAAAACGCATCGGTCAAACCTCTGGGTCGCCGCCCCTCGCGGAGCCGGCGACCGGCGTCGTCGATGGCGCCGCACCGGTCGGGACCGGTGCCGCTCGTACGCTCGAGACCGCGGACGGCCTCAGGTCTTGCTCGGCGGCAGCGTGATCGATTCCGGCGAGACCTTGGCGCCGGGGCGCACGCGGGAGGTGCCGTTGACCACGATGGTCTCGTCGCCCTTCAGGCCGTCGCGGATCACGCGGTAGCCGTCGACCTTGGGCCCGAGCTTCACGTCCTTGGCCGTCACCGTCCCGTCCTCGCCGACGAGGTAGACGATGCGCTTGTCCTGGTTGGCGGCGACCGCCTCGTCCGGGATCATGACGCCCTGGAACGGCTTCGTCGCGGGCATCGAGACGATGCCGAACAGGCCCGGCTTGATGAAGCCGTCGGCGTTCTCGACCGTGGCGCGCAGGAGGATCGTGCCGGTGGAGTTGTCGACGCGGTTGTCGACGAAGTCGAGGGTGCCCTTGCGGGTCGGCTTGGCCTCGCCCGACAGGGCGATCAGGATCGGGACGCCCCTGCCGCGCTGGGTCTGGCCCATGCCGATGCCGAGCGAGCCCTGGTACTTCAGGAACGACTTCTCGTCGACGGTGAAGGAGAAGTAGATCGGATCGAGCGAGACGATGGTGGTCAGCATCGTCTGGTCGGTGATGACGATGTTGCCCTCGGTCACGAGGCGCTGGCTGATCCGCCCGTTGATCGGCGACTTCACTTCCGAGAAGTCGAAGTTCAACTGGGCGTTGCGGAGCGCCGCCTCGGCGCTGTCGACGTCGGCCTGCGCGGTCTGCGAGGCCTGGCGGCGCTGGTCGGTGACCTGCTCGGAAATGTTGCCGCCCTTCGACAGGGTCTGCGCGCGCTCCAGGTCGGTCTGCGAGAACGAGAGGCGGGCCTTGGCCGAGGTCAGCGAGGCCTGCGCCTGCTCCAGGGCCGCCTTGTAGGGCCGCCGGTCGATGACGAAGAGCACGTCGCCCTTCTTCACCGTGGCGCCGTCCGTGAAGTTGATCTTCTCGAGGTAGCCCGTCACCCGCGCGCGGACCTCGACGAACTCGATCGGATCGAAGCGGCCGGTATACTGGTCCTGCTCGATGATCTCGCGGACCACGGGCTTGGCGACCGTCACCTTCGGCGGCGGGCCGCCCGGCGCCTGGGCACGGGCCTGCGGCGCGGCGAGCGCCGCGGCGATCACGATGAGGCTTGCGAGCCGACGCTTGTACATGGATGGTTCCCCAGCAGCCCGCCACCTATTCCCCGCAGCGCGCACAGGTTGTGCGACACCGCACATGGCTTCGCCGCGACCGACCGGGCGACGCGCATGCGGCCGTGCTTCGACGGGTCTACTCAATCGCTTCACCGGCCGACGACCAGTCGCGATAGCCGCCCTTGTAGTGTTCCGTGAGGCCGAGCCCGGTCTGCTGCATCGCGTTGAGCGCGTGGACCGAGCGCACGCCGGAGCCGCAGGAGAAGACCGCGCGGCGCCCGTCCGCCTCGATCAGAGCGGCCACCGCCGCCGGATCGAAGCTCGAGAGCGGGTGCATCACCGCTCCGGGGATGTGGCCGTTCTCGTATTCGTGCGGCTCGCGCACGTCGATCACCAGCATCGACCCGTCGGCGAGACCCTGCTTGATCGCATCGCGGTCGAGGTCGACAACACGCATCGAACGATTCCCTGGAAGAGAGGCCGGCCGCGCGGGCTGACGCTTTTCCTTATTCGTCAGCCGTCCGCGGTGCAACACGCCGCCGGAGGCGCGCCGCGGATCAGAGCGCATCGAGCAGCGCGTCGGCCTGCTCGAAATGCGCCGCCCAGGTCGGTGCGGCGTAGCCGTCGAGACGTTGGGCCAGCGTCTCGCGAAGCCCGGAGCCCGGCCGGCTCAGATCCTCGACCGCCCGCCCCCAGCCGAGGCCGTCGAGGGGATCGAGGAAGGCGGCGAAGCCCTCGGCGATCTCGCGGTGGACCGGAATGCCGGAGGCGACCACCGGCACGCCGGACGCCGCCGCCTCGACGATCGGGATGCCGTAGCCTTCGGTGAAGGACGGCATCAGCAGCGCCGTGCAGCTCCGCGTGAGCGCGGCGAGGCCGTGGGTCGAGAGCCCGGAGACCTCGACGACGTGCGGGCGGATCGCCTCGCAGCGCTCCAGCAGGTCGACGACGTTCTCGGCCTCCCACCCGCGGCGCCCGACCAGCACGAGCCGGGGCGCGGCCGGGCCGTGGCGCTCGGCGAGCTCCCGCCAGAGATGGAGCAGCAGCAGATGGTTCTTGCGCGGCTCGATCGTGCCGCAGACGAGGAAGGTCGGCCGGTCGGGGACGAAGCGCGGGCCGTCGCGCCCGAAGGCCGGCTCGACGCCGAGATGGCCGACCGCGAGCGGCGGACGCCCGAACCCGTCGGCGGCGAGGTGCGCCAGCGTCCGCTCGCCGGTATCGGCGGAATTCACGACGATGGCGGCCGCGTGCCGGCCGATGGTCCGCAGGCGCCGGCGGTGGCGCTCGGCCTCGCCGGGGCGGCCGTATTCGGGATGGGTGATCGGGATCAGGTCGTGGACGAAGAACGCCGGCCGCACGTCGGTGCGGGTGTAGAGCCAGTCGAACTGCTCGGGCTTGTCGAGGCGCAGGTGCGAGGTGTGCAGGTAGAGGCTGCCCTCCGGCAGGGCCGAGATCGGCGCGGCGCGCAGGATCCCGAGCACGGTCTCGGCTTGGATGCGCCGCCGGCGGATCGTGCCGGACCGCTGGTCGCGCCCGGCGACGGCCTCCGCCGGGCGGCCGGTGAGCCGTGCCTCGAGGCGGCGGTAGACCGGATCGGATTCGGCCACCACGTCCTCGGTCCAGCCGTCCGCGACCGCGTCGACGATGCGGGACGCGTGGTCCCGCTCGAGGATGCGCGGCCCGAGGCCGGTGGAGACCAGCCCGAAGCGCGCGCCGGCGCCGTCGAGCACGTGGCGGGCATAGGCGAGGTCGACCCGGTCGATCCCGGACGGGCTCGCATGGCGCAGGCGGGTGACGAGGCGGGTGAGGTCGAAGGCGATCGGCCGTGTCGACATGATGCTCCGGATTGCGGCCCCCATGCGGGCCGGCCGGGTGTTACCGGGCCGAGGCGCGGAGGGCCAGCCGGTGCGATGCCTCGGGTTCGAACCGTTGGCCGATCGGGAATCGGTCGCGGTCGGCATATCGGAAGCCGGACAACGAGGAACGGGAGCCTGCGCCGGGGGCGGCCGCCGCCCGCCGCCGGCGACGGATGAAGGCTCTCGCGGCACGCGACGGACCGACCGCCGGGTTGCGCGCCCGGCTCCGGGCAGCCGTCAGCCGATCGACGCCTTTCCTCGTGCCGCCCGTCCCGGCAGGAAACGATCCTTCATCTCCAGCACCTTCTGCACCTGGGCCCCGAGCGTCAGAAGCTGCACGAGGCGTTGCGTGTCGAGGCGGCGCACGTCGCCGTACCAGCCGGCGAACAACTCGAACAGATCGCGCATCTCGGTCAGGCGTTGCTGGGCGTAGCGTTCGTCGTCATCGCTCGGCGCCTCCATCAGCAGCTCGCGCAGCAGCGTCAGCGTCGGGTCGATCTCGCGCTTCTTGCGCTCCTCCACCAGGGTCCGGACGATCTGCCAGATGTCCTCCGGCGTCGAGAAGTAGTCGCGGCGGTCGCCGGGCCTGTGCTGAAGGCGGACGAGGCTCCAGGCCTGCAGCTCCTTGAGCCCCATGCTCACGCTCGAGCGGGACAGGCCGAGCTTGTCCACGATCTCCTCGGCATTGAGCCCCTGCGGCGACACGAACAGCAGCGCGTAGATCTGGCCGACCGTGCGATTGATGCCCCAGCGGGAGCCCATCTCGCCGAAATGCAGCACGAAGGCTTGCGCGAGGGGAGGAAGCTGCATCGCCCGCTATGCCTTGAGCCAGAGGCGCAGCACGAAGGCGATCCCGCCGCCGACGACGACCCCGCCGATCCAGAGGGCCAAGGACCAGCCGAGCCGGCCGGCCCAACGCGGCATCAGCCTGCGCAATGGTAGCCGTCCGCGCCGACCTTGCCCCGGAAGACCCAGTACGCGTAGGCGGTGTAGGCCAGGATGACCGGGATGAGGACGCCCGCGCCGACCAGCATGAAGATCTGCGAGGATCTCGGCGAGGGCGCCTCCCAGATCGTCACCCGGCCGGGGACGATGTCGGGATAGATGCTGATTCCCAGACCGACATACGACAGGCCGAACAGCCCGAGCGCCAGCAGGAACGGCGCCCGCTCGGCCCCGCGCAAGAGCGTCCGGAAGAACAGGACGCTGCCGAGCACGACCAGCAACGGCACCTGAGCCGTCAGCAACACGTTCGGCCAGGCGAACCAGCGGGCGGCGAAGGCGGCGTCGAGCAGCGGGGTCGCCGCGCTCACGGCCGCGATGCAGGCGATGGTGGCGATCCCGAACCGGAACGCCATGCGTCGGCCGAGTTCGCGCGTCGTTCCCTCGGTCCGCATCACGAGCCACGTGGCGCCCAAGAGCGCGTAGCCCAGCACGAGGCTGATCCCGGTGAACAGGCTGAACGGCGTCAGCCAGTCCCACCGCCCGCCGCCGTAGCCGCGCCCGGTGACGGCGATGCCCTGGAGGAGAGCGCCCAGGGCGATGCCCTGCGCCAGGGCGGCGACCAGCGAGCCGCCCGCGAAGGCGACGTCCCAGAGGGCGCGATGGCGGGGATCGCGCCAGCGGAATTCGAAGGCCACGCCTCGGAAGACCAGGCCCAGCAGCATGGCGACGATCGGTGCGTAGAGGGCGGGCAGGATGATCGCGTAGGCGAGCGGGAACGCGGCGAAGAGGCCGCCGCCGCCGAGCACCAGCCACGTCTCGTTGCCATCCCAGACGGGCGCGATCGAGTTCATGGCGACGTTGCGTTCCTCCCCGGCCCGGAGGCTGGGAAACAGCAGCCCGACGCCGAGATCGAAGCCGTCCATCACCACGTAGGCGAAGACCGCGAACGCGATCACGAAGGCCCAGACCGTCGAGAGATCGAAGGCGGCGTCCATGGCTCCTACTCCGCCGGCTGCAGATGGCGATCGGGATCGACGGCGGGCGCGGGCGTGAGGCCGGCGGCGCGGATCGGCAGGCCGACCTCGGGGCCTTCCTCGCCGCGATGGGGCGCATGCGCCATCAGCCGCAGGATGTAGAGGATCCCCATGCCGAAGACCGAAAGGTAGATCACGACGAAGGCGAGCAGCGAGCTCGCGACGGCCTGCACCTGCAGCGGAGACGCGGATTGCGCGGTGCGCAGCAGGCCGTAGACCGTGAAGGGCTGGCGGCCCACCTCCGTCGTGATCCAGCCGGCCAGCACCGCCACGAAGCCCGCGGGCCCCATCGTCACCGCGACGCGGTGCAGCCAGGTCGTCTCGTAGAGGCGCCCGCGCCACCGCGCCCACAGGCTCCACAGGCCGACGCCCAGCATCGCGACGCCGAGCCCGACCATGATGCGGAACGACCAGAACACGATCGGCACCGGCGGCCAATTCGCGCGCGGGACGCTGTCGAGCCCGTCGAGGGCGGCGTCGCGCGAATGCTTCAGGATCAGCGACGAGAGCTTGGGCACCTCCAGCGCGTAGCGGACGGTCGCCGCGTCCTGGTCCGGCAGGCCGAACAGGATGAGCGGAGCGCCGTCCGGATGACCCCGGAAGTGGCCCTCCATCGCCATGACCTTGGCCGGTTGATGCGCGAGCGTGTTCAGGCCGTGGGCATCGCCCGCGAGGATCTGGAGCGGCGCGACGCAGGCCAGCATCCACATCGCCATGGAGAACATGGTGCGGGCGCCCGCATTGGCGCGGTCCCGCAGCAGGTGCCAGGCGCCCACGCCGCCGACCACGAGCGCCGTCGTCAGGTAGGCGGCCAGCACCATGTGCACGAGCCGATACGGGAACGACGGGTTGAAGACGATCGCCCACCAATCGAGGGGCACGAACTGACCTTGCGCATTCGTGCCGTACCCGGCCGGCGTCTGCATCCAGGAATTGACGGATACGATCCAGAATGCCGAGAAGCCGGTGCCGACCGCCACCATCAGGGTCGCCAGCATGTGCAGGCCGCGGCCGACCTTCTTCATGCCGAACAGCATCACGCCGAGAAAGCCGGCCTCCAGGAAGAAGGCCGACATGACCTCGTAGGCCATCAACGGCCCGAGCACCGGCCCGGTCCTGTCGGAATAGACCGACCAGTTGGTGCCGAACTGATAGCTCATCACCAGGCCGGAGACGACGCCCATCGCGAAAGCGATGGCGAAGATCTTGAGCCAGTAGTGGAAGAGATTGATGAACACCTCGCGGCCGGTCGCCAGCCACAGACCTTCGAGCACCGCGAGGTAGCTCGCCAGCCCGATCGAGAAAGACGGGAAGACGATGTGGAAGGCGACGGTGAACCCGAACTGCGCCCGCGCAAGCGTCAGCGCGTCGATCTCGGATAGGAGAGACATGCCCGCGGCCTCGTCGATCTCGTCATTTCAGGAATTACCGAAATGACGATGAGAATGCAAGACTAGACGACGCACAAGGATAGGTCGTATGTCTCATCGGCGGATGCCGCCGGGACCACGGGCCTGCAGGCGGGCGCCGGAGGTACGCGCCATCGCCGACCCCGCGATCCGACGACGAAGCCCCGACCCGCCGGCCTCGGCCGATCCGGCTGGCTTCGAGGGTCGCTTCGGAGCCCGTTCGACGACGGGCGCCGCCGAGCCGCCTCGGAAGGGCGGTGGCGGCCGGCGCCTCAGTACGTCCAGCGCTGCGCCTTCGAGACGAGGAAGTCGCGGAACGCCTGGACGCGGGCGACCGTGCGCATCTCCTCGGCGTAGACGAGATAGCTCTCCAGCGTCGGCATCTCGCTGTCGCGCAGCACCTGGACGAGGTGGTCGTCGCCGTCGACCGCGTAGTCCGGCAGGATGCCGATGCCGGCGCCGGTCTCCATCGCCCGCTGCAGCGCGCCGATGTTGTTGACGGTGAAGGCGACCGGGCGGCGCTCGCGGCCCTCGCGGCCGACATTGGCGAGCCAGTGCGCAGCCAGCAGGTAGGACGGCTCGTTGCCGCCGAAGGAGACGAGGCGGTGCTCGTCGAGGTCCTCGACGGTCTTGGGCTCGCCGAAGCGCTTGACGTAATCCTGGCTGGCGAAGGCGTGGTAGTGCACCGTGAACAGCCGGCGCTGGATCAGGTCGGGCTGGGCCGGCCGGCGCATGCGGATCGCGACGTCGGCCTCGCGCATGGCGAGGTCGAGCTCCTCGTTGGTCAGGATCAGCTCGATCCGCACGTCCGGGTAGAGGTCGAGGAATTCGGCGACGCGCTGGGCGAGCCACGCGGTGCCCAGCCCCACGGTGGTGGTCACCTTGAGGTCGCCCGACGGCCGCTCGCTGGTCTCGACGAGGCGGGCGCGGGTGTTCTCCAGCCGGAGCTTCATGTCGCGCGCGGCGCGGAACAGAAGGTCGCCCTGCTCGGTCAGGATCAGGCCGCGGGCGTGGCGGTGGAACAGGGGCGCCTTCAGCTCGCGCTCCAGGGCGCTGATCTGGCGGCTCACCGCGGATTGGCTCAGGCCGATGTCGTCGCCGGCACGGGTGAAGCTGCCGGCTTCCGCGACGTTGAGGAAGATCCGGATCTTGTCCCAATCCACGGCGAGACTCCCTCACGCACCCAGACGACGCCGAGGCACGCGCGCCCCATTCCGGCCACCCGCGCCGTCGACCGACGCGGGCGTTTCCCGGACCCGCTGCGACGCATCGGACCCGGCTGCGGTCGAACGGGCCCGGCCTCGTCGCGACGCCCGTCACTCATGCGTCCTGAGCATGGTCGCGCGCAAGGCGCCGCAAAAAGAAAATGTTGACAGATCCTCGGCACGGGGCCGAACCGCGCAGTCCTCACCCGCCCGAACGGGGATTCGGGCCGGTGGACGAGCTCGCGCCTACTCGGCGGCGGCCTGTCGCGGGCTCTCGCCGATGTCGAGGTTGGCGAGGTACTTCTCCGCTTCCAGCGCAGCCATGCAGCCCATGCCGGCCGCGGTGATCGCCTGGCGGTAGACGTCGTCGGTGACGTCGCCGGCCGCGAACACGCCGGGAATCTCGGTCTCGGCGGTGCCGGGGCGGACGCTGAGGTAGCCGCCGTGGCGCATCGCGAGCTGGCCGTCGAACACCTCGGTCGCCGGCTTGTGGCCGATCGCGACGAACACGCCGTCGACCGGCACCGCGCTGGCCTCGCCGGTGCGGGTGTCCTTGAGGCGCAGGTGCGTCACCGACGGCGCGGGCGTGGTGGTGCCGCAGATCTCGTCGATCTCGCGGTTCCACAGCACCTCGACGTTCGGATGCTTGAACAGGCGCTCCTGCAGGATGCGCTCGGCGCGGAAGCTGTCCCGGCGGTGGATCACCGTGACCTTCGAGGCGAGGTTGGCGAGGTACAGGGCCTCCTCGACGGCCGTGTTGCCGCCGCCGACCACCGCCACCGGCTTGCCGCGGAAGAAGAAGCCGTCGCAGGTGGCGCAGGCCGAGACGCCGCCGCCCTGGAACTTGGCCTCCGAGGGCAGGCCGAGCCACTTCGCCTGGGCGCCGGTGGCGATGATCAGCGCGTCGCAGGAATAGGTCTCGCCGGAATCGGCCTCGAGCCGGAACGGGCGCACCTTGAGGTCGACCTTGGTGATGTACTCCGACAGGATCGTGGTGCCGACATGCTCGGCCTGGAGCCGCATCTGCTCCATCAGCCACGGCCCCTGGATCGCCTCGGCGAAGCCCGGATAGTTCTCGACGTCGGTGGTGATCATCAGCTGGCCGCCGGGCTGGAAGCCCGAGATCAGCAGCGGCTGCACCATGGCGCGGGCCGCGTAGATCGCGGCCGTGTAACCGGCCGGCCCCGAACCGACGATGATCAGCCTGGAATGGGTGTGGGCCATGACGTCCTCGAATCCCTCGCTCTAAGCCTCGGCGGCGTGCCGGCCGGCCGGCAGACCGCCCTGTGCCGCCCGGAAGGCGGCGTAGCCGTCGGCGAGCGCCTGAGCGATCACCGGCGTGGCGTTGATCGGCTTGTAGGCCAGCGGCTCCAACCGCCCGGTAAACGGCCGCAAGGCGCCGGCCATCGCCAGCCCCGCGAACATCCGCCGGTGGCGGATATAGGTACGCGGCAGGTCGAACAGCAGCACCGGCGCGCCGGTGGACACCGCCTCGCTGACCATGTTCGCCGAATCGGAGGTGACCACCACCGCGTCGGCCAGCGCCAGCATCGCCACGTAGGGGTTGTCGCCGCCGCCGTCCCAGAGGAAGCCGCCGGTCTCCGAGACGAGCGTGCGGATCGCGTCGCGCAGGGGGTCCGGCGTGCGGCGCGAGACGGTGACCATCAGCCGGCAGCCCGACCCGGCGAGCTTGCGCAGGTCGTCGACCAGGCGCTGCATGTCGAGGGCGCGATAGCTCAGGTGCCGGCTGTCCCCGCCGATCAGCACCGCGACCCGCGGCCCGTCGAGCGCCGTCAGCCGGGGGTCCGGCCGCGCGCGGGCGGCCGCGATCCGCTCGGCGGTGACGAGGTGCGGCGCGGTCAGCGTGGTGAAGACGTTGGGGCCGCGCAGGTCGTCGTAGTCGGGCACCCAGATGAAGTCGGCGCTGTCGTGCCCGGTGCGCGGGTCCTTCAGGAAGGCGGTGAAGGTGCGTCCCGGCGCGGCCCGGCGCATCGCGCGGAGATAAGGCACCGCGCGCCGCCCGGAGGCGATCAGGATGTCGGGATAGGGCCCGGCCAGCGCGCCGCGGCTGCGATACGGGCCCTGGCGCGGGTCAATCGGCCCCCACGGCGCCGTCCAGCCGAACGGGCCGCGCGACGGCACCCGGCGGATCTCGTAGGACAGGCGAAGGGTCTCGGCGATGCCGACGCACTGGTTCTCGTCGCCGGCCTTGCCGTCGGTGACGATCCAGGCGCGGGCGGCGGAAAGCGCCGGGGCGGCGTGCGTCTCGGAGGGGGGGATCACGTCAGTCGACGGGCAGGTTGCGGACGAGCCAGTCGGCGTAGATGTCGGCGATGGCGGTCACGCGGCGGCGCTCGGATTGCGGATCGTACCACGCCCCGCCGAAGCTCGACGGGGTGGCGGTGAGCTGCGGGTGGCGCCCGAGGATCGCGCCGTCGCGGGCGACCAGCAGCGCCTCGCCGTCGAGGTAGTCGTTCTGCGAGCCGCCCCCAAAGCCGGAGCGGCCGCTGTTGTTGCCACCGGCGTAGGGCCGCAGCGAGAAGCCGCGGACCAGGACCACGAGGCTCGGGCCGCGGCCGCCGAGGCGGGCCGCGAAGCGGCTGCGCAGGGCCGCGGTCAGGTCGGCGCGCAGCGCCTCGGCCTCTGCCCCGGCGCCGAGCGCCACGAGCGGGCGCACGTCGACGCGGACGTCGGAGAAGCGGTCGCCCCGCAGGCTCGGAAAATCGCCGGCCGAGGCCGGGGCGGCGACGGCCGAAGCGGTCACGGCCAGGGCGGTCACGGCCGGTGCGGCCAGAGCCGGGAGGGCCAGCAGCCCGGCGATCCAGCGTCGCGCCATCCGCACCGGTCAGCCCCCGTACCGGATGCCGACGACCTCGTAGGACTTGCCGCCGCCGGGCGTCGTCACCTCGACGGAATCGCCGACGCCCTTGCCGATCAGCGCCCGCGCGATCGGCGAGGTGATCGAGACCCGGCCCGAATGCACGTCGGCCTCGGGCTCGCCGACGATCTGGTAGGTCTTCTCTTCCTCGGTATCGTCGTCGACGAGCTTCACGGTCGCGCCGAACTTGATCTTGTCGCCCGAGAGCTTGGTGACGTCGATGATCTCGGCGCGCGCGATCAGGCTCTCCAGCTCGAGCACGCGGCCTTCGTTGTGGGACTGCGCCTCCTTGGCGGCGTGATACTCGGCGTTCTCGGAGAGGTCGCCGTGCGCGCGCGCCTCGGAGATCGCCGCGACGATGCGCGGGCGCTCCACCTGCTGGCGGTGCTTCAGCTCCTCCTCCATGGCTGCGAAGCCACGCACCGTGATCGGAACCTTGTCTATCGCCATCGTCTCGCGCCACAATGAAGAGGCCCGGCCGGACGCGGGGATGCCGCGCCCTCCGGGCCAGATTCCAAAACCTGTCCGAGCGCAGGGTCCGCGATCGGTCAGAAACGTCGTGTCGCCGCCCGGCTTCAGGCTGCGAAGTATTCCTGCAGGGCGCGGACCCGAAGGTCACCTTCGAGATAGGCCTGAATGCCCTCGGCCGCCGCCATCGCTCCGGCCAGAGTGGTGTAGTACGGCACCTTATGCAAGAGGGCCGCCCGGCGGAGCGAGCGCGAGTCCGACAGCGCGCCGGCCCCCTCGGTGGTGTTCAGGACGAGCTGGATGTCACCGTTCTTAATCGAGTCGACCACGTGCGGCCGGCCTTCGAGTACCTTGTTCACCCGGTCGCAGGCGACGCCGTTCTCGACGAGGTAGCGCTGGGTGCCGCCGGTCGCCACGATCGCGAAGCCGAGCCCGGCCAGCAGCCGGATCGAGGGCAGGATGCGTGCCTTGTCGCCGTCCCGCACCGAGACGAACACCGTCCCCGAGCGCGGCACCTTGGTGCCCGAGCCGAGCTGGCTCTTGGCGAAGGCGACGCCGAAGCCGGCATCGAGCCCGATGACCTCGCCGGTGGAGCGCATCTCCGGCCCGAGGAGCACGTCGACGCCGGGGAAGCGCGCGAACGGGAACACCGCCTCCTTCACCGCGATGTGGTTGAGGACCTTCTTCTTCAGCCCGAACGCGGCCAGCGCCTCGCCGGCCATGACCCGGGCGGCGATCTTGGCGATCGGCTCGCCGATCACCTTGGCGACGAACGGCACCGTGCGGGACGCGCGCGGGTTCACCTCCAGCACGTAGATCGTGCCGTCCTTGATCGCGTACTGCACGTTCATCAGGCCGCCGACCTTCAGCGCCAGCGCCATCGCCTTGGTCTGGCGCTCCAGCTCGGCGATGATCTCGGGCGAGAGCGAGCGCGAGGGCAGCGAGCAGGCCGAGTCGCCGGAATGGATGCCGGCCTCCTCGATGTGCTCCATGATCCCGGCGATGAACACGTCGGTGCCGTCGCAGACCGCGTCGACGTCGATCTCGACCGCATCCGACAGGTAGCGGTCGAACAGCAGCGGGTTCTTGCCGAGCACCGTGTTGATCTGGCCGGTCTTGTCGTTGGGGTAGCGCGACTTGACCTCGGACGGGATCAGGCTCGGCAGGGTGTCGAGCAGGTAGTCGGCGAACTGGGTCTCGTCGCGGATGATCGCCATGGCGCGGCCGCCGAGCACGTAGCTCGGGCGCACCACGAAGGGCAGGCCGAGGTCGGCCGCGACCATCCGGCCCTGCTCGACCGAGTAGGCGATGCCGTTCTTGGGCTGCTTCATCCCGAGCTTGTCGAGGAGCCGCTTGAACTGGTCGCGGTCCTCGGCGAGGTCGATCGCGTCCGGCGAGGTGCCGAGGATCGGCACGCCGGCAGCTTCGAGCGCGCGGGCGAGCTTCAGCGGGGTCTGGCCGCCGAACTGGACGATGACCCCGTGCAGGGTGCCGTTCTGCCGCTCGGTCTCGATGATCTCGAGCACGTCCTCCTGCGTCAGCGGCTCGAAGTAGAGCCGGTCGGAGGTGTCGTAATCGGTCGAGACCGTCTCCGGGTTGCAGTTGACCATGATGGTCTCGTAGCCCGCCTCCGACAGCGCGTAGCAGGCGTGGCAGCAGCAATAGTCGAACTCGATGCCCTGGCCGATCCGGTTCGGGCCGCCGCCGAGGATGATGACCTTCCTGGCCGCGGTCGGCTGGGCCTCGTCGGCGACCGTGCCGGCGAAGGGGGCGACGTAGGTCGAGTACATGTAGGCGGTCGGCGCCTTGAACTCGGCGGCGCAGGTGTCGATCCGCTTGAACACCGGCCGCACCTTCAGCGCGCGGCGCGCCTCGCGCACCGACGGCTCGTCGGTCCCGGCGAGGACGGCCAGGCGCGCGTCGGAGAAGCCCGCGGCCTTGAGCTGGCGGAACGCGCCCGGCGTCGCCGGCAGGCCGTGCGCCTTGACCCGGTTCTCCAGGTCGATGATGCCCTGGAGCTGCTCCAGGAACCACGGGTCGATCTTGCACGAGGCGTGGACCTCGGCATGGCTTACCCCGAGGCGCAACGCCTGCGCGACGTTGAGCAGCCGGTCCGGCGTCGGCGTGCCGATCGCCGCCTTGATCGCGTTGTGGTCGTCGCCCTTGCCGAGCCCCTCGATCTCGATCTCGTCGAGGCCGGTGAGCCCGGTCTCGAGGGAGCGTAGGGCCTTCTGCAGCGATTCGGCGAAGCACCGGCCGATCGCCATCGCCTCGCCGACCGACTTCATCGCGGTGGTCAGCGTCGGCTCGGCGCCGGGGAACTTCTCGAACGCGAAGCGGGGGATCTTGGTGACGACGTAGTCGATCGTCGGCTCGAACGAGGCCGGGGTCGCGCCGCCGGTGATGTCGTTGGCGATCTCGTCGAGGGTGTAGCCGACGGCCAGCTTGGCCGCGACCTTGGCGATCGGGAAGCCGGTGGCCTTCGACGCCAGCGCCGAGGAGCGCGACACGCGCGGGTTCATCTCGATGACGATCATCCGGCCGGTGGCCGGGTCGATGGCGAACTGCACGTTCGAGCCGCCGGTCTCGACGCCGATCTCGCGCAGCACCGCGAGGGATGCGTCGCGCATCACCTGGTATTCCTTGTCGGTCAGCGTCAGCGCCGGCGCGACGGTGATGGAATCGCCGGTGTGGACGCCCATCGGGTCGATGTTCTCGATCGAGCAGACGATGATGCAGTTGTCCGCCTTGTCGCGGACGACCTCCATCTCGTACTCCTTCCAGCCGAGCACCGATTCCTCGATCAGCACCTCGTTGGTCGGCGACGCGTCGATGCCGCGCTCGACGATGTCGAGGAATTCCTCGCGGTTGTAGGCGATGCCGCCGCCGGTGCCGCCCATGGTGAAGGACGGCCGGATGATCGCCGGCAGGCCGACCTCGGCGAGCGCGATCAGGGCCTGGCCCAGCGCGTGCTCGATGTAGCGCTTGCGCCGGTCGCCCTCGCCCGCATGCCAGGTCTTCTCGAAGGCGGCGACCGCCGCGTCCCGGTCGGCACCCGCAGGCCACTGCGCCTCGATGCGGGCGATCTCGGCGAGGCGCCTGTCGCGGTCGGCCTTCTTCGGCACCGAGGCGTTGGCGAGCTCCGATTTCGGCGTCTCGAGGCCGATCTTGGTCATCGCGTCGCGGAAGAGATGGCGGTCCTCGGCCTTGTCGATGGCCTCGGCCGTCGCGCCGATCATCTGCACGCCGTACTTCTCCAGCACGCCCATGCGCTGGAGCGAGAGCGCGCAGTTCAGCGCGGTCTGGCCGCCCATGGTCGGCAGGATTGCGTCCGGCCGCTCCTTCTCGATGATCTTGGCGACGATCTCCGGGGTGATCGGCTCGACGTAGGTCGCATCCGCCATGTCCGGGTCGGTCATGATGGTGGCCGGGTTCGAGTTGACCAGCACGATCCGGTAGCCCTCCTCGCGGAGCGCCTTGCAGGCCTGGGTGCCGGAATAGTCGAACTCGCAGGCCTGCCCGATGATGATCGGCCCCGCACCGACGATGAGGATCGAGGAGATATCGGTGCGCTTCGGCATCGGACGCCTTGGATGCGCTCACGCGTGCCCGACCGCGCAGCCCGGCTCTCGGGGCGGCGCGGATGGGCGCAGGCGGCGGGATTGTCGTTGAGACCCGCGTCTACACGCAGCCGGAGGCGTTTGAAAGGGCGTGTGCACGCATGGTTGGGCCGTCCCGAAACCGGGGACGCGTTTCCGATCCGGCCGGGATGGGTTCAAGCCCTCTCAACGCTCGACCGTATGATGCGTCCCCCCTCCCGCACGCGGGAAGAGGGATCGCTTGGCTGTCGAAGCGGGAGCGGAGAAACCGCCCTGCTCGCGTCAGAGGCCGGCGTAGAGCGCGGCGACGGCGCGGTCGATCGAGAGGTAGAACACGCCGAAGGCGACCAGCGCCGCGACCGCGAACTCCATGGCGACGCTCGGAAGCGTCTGCGAGCGGCGGATCACCTCGCGGCCGAAGACCAGCGAGACCCAGGCCAGCGTCAGCAGCGCCGGCATCACGAACAGGTAGGAGACCGTGCTCTCGATGTGGTCGAGGCCGTTGGCCGGGTCGAGGATCGCTCGGATGTTGCGCACCCACGGCGCGTAGCAGGCGGCGTAGAGCGTGGTCAGCCACGACAGGCCGACGGCGACCCCGAGATGGAAGCTGAAGATGCGGTGCAGACGGGAGAAGTCGTCGAGCGCGTCGTCGAAGGTCATTCGTCAGCCCCGTTCATCGTCGAGATCGGCCCGGCGACGATCGTTGCGGCGTCGTCGTTAACGGGCGGTTGACGACGGGATGGGGGACGATCCTGTGTTTTGTGTGACGCCGGGCCCCAGGCCCGGCGCCCAAATCGTGGCAGTCCCGGTCTAGCCGACGCCCTCGAACAGCGCCGAGGAGATGTAGCGCTCGGCGAACGAGCACGCGACCGTGACGATGCGCTTGCCCTTGAACTCCGGCCGGCCCGCCAGCTCCAGCGCCGCCGCGACGTTGCCGCCGGTGGAGATGCCGCCGGGGATGCCCTCGAGGCGGGCGAGCTCGCGGGCGGTCTCGAACGCCTGCTGGTTCGAGACGGTGATCACGCCGTCGACGATCGCGCGGTCGAGGTTGTCCGGGATGAAGCCCGCGCCGATACCCTGGATCTTGTGCGGCCCCGGCTGCCCGCCGGAGATGACCGGCGAATCCGTCGGCTCGACCGCGAACACCTTCAGGTTCGGCAGGCGCGGCTTCAGCACCGAGCCGACGCCGGTGATCGTCCCGCCGGTGCCGACGCCGGCCACGAACGCGTCGAGCTGGCCGTCGGTGTCGTTCCAGATCTCTTCCGCCGTCGTCTTGCGGTGGATCTCCGGGTTGGCGGGGTTCGAGAATTGCTGCGGCATCACCGAGCCGGGGATCTCGCCGAGCAGCTCCTCGGCCTTGGCGATGGCGCCCTTCATGCCCTGCGGGCCGGGCGTCAGCGCCAGCTCGGCGCCGAGGAAGGCCAGCATCTTGCGGCGCTCGAGCGACATCGTCTCGGGCATCACCAGGATCAGGCGGTAGCCGCGGGCGGCGGCCACGAAGGCCAGCGCGATGCCGGTGTTGCCGGAGGTCGGCTCGACCAGGGTGCCGCCGGGCTTCAGCTTGCCCGAGGCCTCCAGCGCGTCGATCATGTTGACGCCGATGCGGTCCTTCACGCTGGCGATCGGGTTGAAGAACTCGAGCTTCAGCAGGATCTCGGCGTCGATGCCGCGCGCCTGCGGCAGGCGGTTCAGGCGGACGAGCGGCGTGTTGCCGATCGTCTCGGTGATCGAGCCGTAGACGCGGCCATGGCCGGGCTTGCGGGCTGGGGTCTCGACAGATGCCATGGTCGCGAATCTCCGAAGGACGCTCAGGTGACGGCGCGCCGGGCCGCCCGCGCGGGGGCGGGACCGGGCGTTTCCGGAGCCGGGATATCGCGTGCGGCGGGCGGGGGCAATCGGGCCAAGTGCCGGATACGGCGATCATTTTCTCCCGCGGCGGCGTGCCTCGCCGGAGCGTGGAAGATCGCTTCTGCGCGGTCGGCGATATGGGGAAGATCGTTCTTCGCCGGCCGGGTCGCGGCGGCTGCGTCAGCGGGCGCCGAGCGCGAGAAGGAGGCCGAGGAGCGGCACGGCGGCTGCGATCCAGGCCGCGCCGGGGTGGAAGCTCGGCGGCGCGACGTAGCGGGAGGCGTCGTGCACGCCCGCGCGGAGGGTCGCTCGCCCGAGACCGATCTTTGCCGCCATGCGCCCCTCCGACCGTGAACCGGATCGAAGAAGGCGCAGGGGCGTCTCAAGGCCTGGTGAATCGGGCCCGGCCGCGTGGAAGCGTGGTCAACGGCGCCTTAAAGCGCGCGGTCGAACTTCAGCTCGCCGTTGGGGCTCTTCAGCACGAGCTGCGAGCCGACCATGTCCCACTGCGCCGCCGTGCGGAGCGCCACGAAGTAAGCCTGCTCGGTCGCCTGGAGGCTCTTGTCGCAGGACTTCTTGGTGAGGGCGAGCGGGCCGACCGCGAGGTGCTGCTCCTTGAGCGGGAAGGCGGTCGCCGCGAAGGTGTTGCAGCCACCGTAGCCGCGGGCGCGGTACTGCTTGTCGATGATGAAGCTCGGCCGGTCGGTGCCGCCGAACGGCTTGCCGTTGATGCTCACCGCGGTCCAGGTCGAGTCCAGCGGAAACACCTTCTCGGTCTGCTTGGCGCCGGGGATGTACTGCTCTTTCTTGTCCTCGCCGCCGGGCCGGCGGTTGCCCTTGCCGAAGCCGCTTATCGAGTTCTGCGCCCTCGTCTCGGTCGCCGTGGTGAGAACCAGCGCACCGGCGGCGCAGGCCAGAGCGGCGATCAGCATCGGTTTCATGGTACGCCCCTTGTCCCTCGTTTCCGGTGCGCCACCCTCGGGATGCCTTGGAGGCATTCGGGAGCCCGTGCCTGGGCCCGTGGCGGCGCGCGGAAGCGCCAATGCGATAGGATTTCAGCACAATTGTGGTCAAGGCGGCCGCAGGCGGGCTTTTGTCGGCGTCCCGCGCGAAGTTCGCCGGCCCGTCCGCAGGATTCGGGGCCGTTCGCCGGAATTCTGAAACGATCCGCGTTCCGCTCCGTTGTCACGCACCGGATGGCGGTCGGCCAGATCGGCGAATCGAGGAGAGTTCGGCTTGGCGGGATCTGACGAAGGTGGGCAGAGCGGCGCTGCCCCGAGGCCGTTGAGCCCGGTCCAGTCGCGGGCGGCGCGGGGGCTGCTCGGCTGGTCCGAGGCCGACCTGGCCGCCAAGGCCGGGCTCGATGCGGGCTTCGTGCGCGACTTCGAGGCCGGCACCGGCGATCCGCCCTCGGGCCAGGTCGAGGTCCTGCGCAGCGCGCTGATGACGGCCGGCGTCGCCTTCAGCGAGGACGGCAGCTCCGGCGTCCGGCTTACGCAGACCGGCGGCGAGGGCACCCGCCTCGACGCCCTGACCACTGAGAACGACCGCTGACCCGGACGCGGGGGCGCCGTCGGCGCCCGCGCTCCCGTGCCGCCTATGCGGCGACACCGCGTCGGCTCAGGATCGCACGATCCGAGGGCGCGGGGTGCGGGCGATGGCGGACCACAAGGCCGAGCTCCGCGAGACCCTGCGCAAGATGGAGGTCGCGACCGGCGAGGCGGCCGCGGCCTGCCTTCCGCGCCTCGTGGCCCGGCTGCGCCACCACGAGACCCGGCTTCCCGGTCATCCGCTGATCCGCCCGTGGCGACGCTGGCGCATCCGCCGCCTCGCCGATGCCGTCGAGGAGACGCGCTGGCACGTCGAGCAGGGGCGGCTCGCCCGGATGGGCGGGCTGTCCGGCCGCCGCTAGGCCGATCTTGCGGACAGGGCCGCCGCTCGTGCAAAGGGATGCCACGAGTGCGCCGCACCATCCGGAGACAACGCCCGTGACCGCAGACAACCCGCGCCGGCCCGACCACGCGGTCGATCCGATCTTCGTCGATCGCCGCTCCCCCCGCCTGTTCACCGGCGAGGCGGTGCCCGAGGCGGAGCTGATGCGGATGTTCGAGGCGGCGCGCTGGTCGCCCTCCTCCTACAATTCCCAGCCCTGGCGCTTCCTCTACGCTCTGCGCGACGACGCGAACTGGGAGACGTTCTACGGCCTGATCCTGCCGGGCAACCAGAAATGGGCAGCCGGCACCGGCGCGCTGGTGTTCCTCGTCTCCAGCGAGCGCATGAAGGTCGGCGACGAGCTCAAGCCGGCGGGGAGCCATGCGCTCGATGCCGGCGCCGCCTCGCTCGCCTTCCAGCTTCAGGCCAACCGCCAGGGCTGGCACGTCCACGGCATGGGCGGCTTCGACCGCGCGCGGGCGCCGGGGGTGCTCAACGTGCCGGAGCACCACACCATCCAGGCCGCCTACGGCGTCGGCCGCGCGGTGGCGCCGGAACACCTCGACCACGAGCAGCGTGCCAAGGAGGCCCATAACGGCCGGCGCCCGATCACCGACTTCGTCTTCTCCGGCGGCTTCCCCGCGACCGGCGGCTAGACGCGGGTGGACGCGCCCGAGGCCGGCTTCCGCTGGGACATCCCGGCCCGGTACAACATCGGCGTCGACGTCTGCGACCGCTGGGGCACCGCCGAGCCGGAACGCCCGGCGATCCTGGAGGTCGCCGCCGACGGCACCGTGGCGACCA
Organism: Methylobacterium sp. E-016; assembly: GCF_022829745.1. Lineage (NCBI taxonomy): Bacteria > Pseudomonadati > Pseudomonadota > Alphaproteobacteria > Hyphomicrobiales > Methylobacteriaceae > Methylobacterium > Methylobacterium sp. E-016. The sequence goes on along the minus strand of NZ_JAKSYF010000172.1, from coordinate 29,327 downwards.
CGACGTTCGGGCGGCTTCGCACGGACTCGGATCGGCTCGCCGGAGCGCTCGCCGGCCGCGGGATCGGCCCGGGCGACCGCGTCGCGGTGCTGCTGCCGCAATCGACCGCCGTGATGGTGGCGCACGCCGCCGCCTACAAGCTCGGCGCCATCGCGCTGCCGCTCGCCGGCCTGTTCGGCCCGGAGGCGCTGGCCTACCGCCTCGCCGACTCCGGCGCGCGCGCCTGCATCACCGACGCGGCCGGGCTGGCCAAGCTCGAGCCGATCCGCGGGCAGCTGCCGGAGCTGTCCCTGCTAGTCTCGGTCGACGGCGCCTCGGGCGACGCGCTCGGCCTCGCCGACCTGCTCGCGGCCGCCGCACCCGACTTCTCGGCCCACGACACCGGCCCCGACGACCCGGCGCTGATGATCTACACCTCCGGCACCACGGGACAGGCGAAGGGCGCCCTGCACGGGCACCGAGTGCTGCTCGGCCACCTGCCCGGCTTCGACCGGATGCATGCCTTTCCGCCGCGCCCCGGCGACCTGATGTGGACGCCCTCGGACTGGGCCTGGGCCGGCGGCCTGCTCAACGTGCTGATGCCGGCGCTGCGCCACGGCGTGCCGGTGGTGGCCCGCGCCGCCCGGTTCGAGGCCGACGCCGCCTTCCGGGTGATCGAGCGCTTACGGATCACCAACGCCTTCCTCGCGCCGACCGCCCTGCGGATGCTGCGCGCGGTCGAGGCGCCGCGCACGCGCTACGACCTCTCGTCGCTGCGCAACGTCGCCTCGGCCGGCGAGGCGCTCGGCGCCGACACCTATCGCTGGGCGGAGGACGCGCTCGGGCTCGCCGTCGGCGAGGCCTACGGGCAGACCGAATGCAACCTCGTGCTCGCGGCCGCGCCGGCGGAAGGGATCGGCCGGGCGGGCTCGGCCGGCAAGCCGGTGCCGGGCCACCGCGTCGCGATCCTGCGGCCCGACGGCAGCGAGGCCGGCACGGACGAGCCGGGCGAGATCGCCGTCGCCCGCCCCGATCCGGTGATGTTCCTGCGCTACTGGAACCAGCCCGAGGCGACCGCGCGCAAGTTTTCCGGCGACTGGATGCTCACCGGCGACCAGGCCCGGCGCGACGCGGACGGCTACGTCCACTTCGTCGGCCGCGACGACGACCTGATCACCTCGGCGGCCTACCGGATCGGCCCCGCCGAGATCGAGGCCTGCCTGTGCGCCCACCCGGCCGTGGCGCTCGCCGCCGCGGTCGGCAAGCCCGATCCGCTGCGCACGGAGATCGTGAAGGCCTTCCTCGTCCTGCGCCCGGGCTACGCCGCCTCGCCGGCGCTCGCCGACGAGATCCAGGCCTTCGTGCGCATGCGGCTCTCGGCCCACGAGTACCCGCGCGAGATCGCCTTTCGCGACGCCCTGCCGATGACCACCACCGGCAAGATCATCCGCCGGGCGCTGCGCGACGCGGAGTGAGGCGGATGGCCTCCCTCCCCCCTCTGCGGGGGAGGGAGGGCCTCGCGTCAGCGAGGGTCGGGAGAGGGGAGCGACCTTCCCGGACAGCGCGCTCCCCTTTCCCGACCCGCTTCGCGGGCCACCCTCCCCCGCAGAGGGGGGAGGGAAGAGCCCTGTCGAGACTTCAGCGGCTTCCCCGGACGGGGTTTCACCTCACACGAACAGCCGCTCGCCCTGCAGGTCCTTGTACAGCCCCGCCACCTGCTCGCCGTAGCCGTTGTAGATCAGCGTCGGGACGCGGGTGTCGGTGCCGAGCACGCGCTCGCTCGCCTGGCTCCAGCGCGGATGCGGCACCGCCGGGTTGACGTTGGCCCAGAAGCCGTACTCGGACGGGCCAAGCGCCTCCCAGAAGGTCTTCGGCCGCTCGGCCACGAACGAGACCTTCACGATCGACTTGATCGACTTGAACCCGTACTTCCACGGCAGCGCGAGGCGGATCGGCGCGCCGAACTGGTTCGGCAGCGCCTTGCCGTAGATGCCGGTGGCGACGAAGGCGAGGTCGTTGCCGGCCTCCGCCATCGTCAGCCCCTCGACGTAAGGCCACGGGTAGAAGGTGCGCTGGCCCGGCGCCATCTTGCGGTCGAGGAAGGTCGTCAGCTGGACGTACTTCGCCCCCGAGGCGGGCTTCGCCAGCGCCACGAGTTTGGACAGCGGGAAACCGGTCCACGGCACCGCCATCGACCACGCCTCGACGCAACGGTGGCGGTAGAGCCGCTCCTCCAGCCCGATCTTGCGGATCAGGTCCTCGACGCCGAGCTCGAACGGCTTCTCGACGAGGCCTTCGATCTTGATCGTCCACGGGCTGGTCTTGAGCGCGTCGGCGGCCGGCAGCACGGTCTTCGAGGTGCCGAACTCGTAGAAGTTGTTGTAGTCGCCGCTGAAGGCCTCCGGCGTCAGCGGGCGGTCGAGGGCGTAGGCGTCGTTGCGCTTGGCCGGATAGGGCCCCGTGTCGGCGAAGGCCCGCCCGCCCAGCATCGCCCCCGCGGCGAGCCCGGCGGAGCCGCCGAGCAGCGCCCGCCGGTCGAGGAACACGGATTCCGGGGTAACGAGGTGCTCGGGCATCTCCCAGCCGCGCAACCGCTTGATCAGCATCGTCGTCTCCGCACTGTCCTGCCCGCACGTGTCGCGACCGCCCCCTCGAGGGGCCGGTGGACCGCTGCGCGCGTCTTGTTCGCCGTCTACGGCGGAGGGGTTACCTCCGTTTCGGATCCGGTCGGCGGCGCTTCGTCGCGGAGCATCCGGCGCAGGACCTTGCCGACGTTGGTCTTCGGCAGGCTCTGGTGCAGCACGACCCTGCGCGGCACCTTGTAGCCGGTGAGCTGGGTCCGGGCATGCGCGCGGATCGCCTCGGCGGTGAGCGCGGGGTCGCGCAGGACGACGTGGGCCACCACCATCTCGCCGGTCTCGGCGTGGGGCGCGCCGACCACGGCGCATTCGAGCACGCCGGGATGGGCCGACAGCACGTCCTCGACCTCGTTCGGGTAGACGTTGAAGCCGGAGACGAGGATCATGTCCTTCATCCGGTCGACGATCCGCACCTGACCGTCCGCCTCCATCACGGCGATGTCGCCCGTGCGGAAGAACCCGTCCGCGGTGGTCGCCGCGGCGGTCTCGTCGGGGCGCTTCCAGTAGCCCTTCATCACCTGCGGCCCGTGCACGCAGATCTCGCCGGGGGTGCCGGCGGGCACCGGCATCCCGTCCGATCCGCGGATCGACACGTCGGTCGAGGGCAGCGGATAGCCGATCGTGCCGGACCACGCCGCGAGGCGATACGGGTTGACGCAGACCACCGGCGAGGTCTCCGACAGGCCGTAGCCCTCGATGATGGTCTTGCCGGTGATCGCCTTCCAGCGCGCGGCGACCGCGCTCTGCACCGCCATGCCGCCGGCCACCACGTAGTCGAGCTGCGAGAAGTCGACCGTGCCGATCTTCGGGTGGTTGTTCAGCAGGTTGAACAGCGTGTTGACGCCGGAGAAGTGGGTGAACCGGGTCCTCGACAGCGTCCTCACGAAGCCGTCGCCGTCGCGCGGGTTCGGGATCAGGAGGCAGCTCCCGCCGGTGCGCATGAAGAAGAAGAAGCAGCAGGTCAGCGCGAAGATGTGATACAGCGGCAGCGCCGTGACCATCACCCGGCCGGGCTCGTCGAGGCCCTCGAACCAGACCTCGCTCTGGACGACGTTCACCATGATGTTGCGGTGGGTCAGCATCGCCGCCTTGGCGACGCCGGTGGTGCCGCCGGTGTATTGCAGGAAGGCGAGGTCGTCCTGCGTCACGGCGGCCTTCGGCGCCGTCAGCCCCCTGCCCTGGCGCATCACCGCGTCGAGCCGCACCGCCTTGCCCGCCGGCAGGACGAAGGGCGGCACCGCCTTCTTCAGGTGGCGGGAGGCGAGGTCGATCACCCGGCCCTTGAGCCCGAGGCCGTCGCCCGGACCGGCGAGCACCACGCGGTCGAGGGCGATCCCGGGCAGCGCCTCGGCGACGGTGTGGGCGAAGTTCTCGAGCACGAACAGGATGCGGGCGCCGGAATCGTTGAGCTGCGCCGACAGCTCGCGCGGCGTGTAGAGCGGGTTGATGTTCACCACCGTGCCGCCGGCGACCAGCACCCCGAAGATCGCCACCGCGTAGGCCGGCACGTTCGGCATCATGATCGCGACGCGGTCGCCCTTGGCGAGGCCCTGGGCGGCGAGCCACGCGGCGACGGCACGGCTGGCGCTCCCGAGCGCGGCATAGGTCATCGAGGAGCCGAAGCACGTCAGCGCCGGCCGGTCGGCGAAGCGCGCCGTGCTGGTCTCGAACAGGTCGACGAGGGTGCCGAGGCTGTCGGCGTCGATCTCCGCCGGCATGCCCGGCGGGTAGGCGGCGAGCCATGGGCGCGGTGCCCGGCTGTCCTGGATCACGGCGTTTCTCCATCGCGCGCGGCATTCGCGGCCACGCTTATCGGCTTTGTGCGTTCGCTCCCCTTGGCCCGGACTGTGCGGGATCGCTCCGCCCGCGGCAAGCAAGCGCCGGCGCCGAGGGTTCGCCGCGGCTGACAGCGCGGCCGTTATGGTGCGGCGATGCGGGTGCGCTGGCGGAAGGCCGAGACGACGGCGTGCGGCAGGGCGGCCGCCAGGACCAGGAGCGCGGCGATGCCGGCCTCCCGCGCGGTGAACGCCCGGTGCGGCCACGGCCCCGCGCCCTCGCTCCTCGCGAGCCCGAGCAGGGCGGCGGCGAACCACAGGGAAAGGACGCTGCAGAAGGCCAGCCCGATGCGGGCGCGCCAGCCGTCGCGCGGGCGGAGGCGCCCGCTGGCGAGCCAGCCGAACAGGCCGAGGATCGCGCCGAAGGCGATCGCCCCGACCGCGGCCCCGAGGGCGTAGGCGAGCCAGAGCGGCTGGCCGGTCAGGAACGCCATGCTGCCGCTGCCGTAGGCGCCGCGCAGGATCACGCCGCCGAAGGTCGGGTACGACCCGGCCGCCAGCAGCGCCGCGATCCCGACGGCGCACCAGGCGACGCGGCGCGGCAACCCGGCCGGCCCCGGCGCCGCGGCCGTCGCGACGAGGCGGGCGACGCCGTAGACCAGGGCGAAGGCGAACAGGGGATAGCTGTCGAGGAAGAACCCGTAGGCGCGCGGCGCCAGCCAGTCCGGCAGGTCGGAGCGCTGGCTGACCCCGGTCGCGGCGACGAGACCGAGGCAGAGCAACGCCGCCGCCACGGGTGCGGCCGCGAGGGTTGTCCTGCGCATCGGGCGCTCCGCCGTGACGCGGCCGGGCCGCTACTTCGCCTCGTAGTGGTCGCGCACCAGCCGGTCCAGCAGGCGCACGCCCCAGCCGGCGCCCCAGCTCTTGTTGATCTCGCTCGCGGTCGAGGACATGCCGACGCCCGCGATGTCGAGATGCGCCCACGGCACGTCGTTGACGTAGCGCTTGATGAAGGCCGCCGCCGTCGCGGCGCCGCCGTGGCGGCCGCCGGTGTTCTTCATGTCGGCGAACTTCGAGTCGATCGCCTTGTCGTAGGCGGGAATGAGCGGCATCCGCCAGACCTTCTCGCCGACCGCCTCGCCGGTGGCGTGGATCTTCGCCGCCAGGTCGTCGTCGTTCGAGAACAGGCCGGCGATGTCCTGGCCCAGCGCCACGATGATCGCGCCGGTGAGCGTGGCGAGGTCGATCATGAATTTCGGCTTGTAGGCGCCCTGCACGTGCCAGATCACGTCGGCGAGGACGAGGCGGCCTTCCGCGTCGGTGTTGATCACCTCGATGGTCTGGCCCGACATCGAGGTGACGATGTCGGACGGCCGGTAGGAGGCGCCGTCGGGCATGTTCTCGACGATGCCGATGGCGCCGACCACGTTGACCCGCGCCTTGCGGGCGGCGAGCGCGTGCAGGGTGCCGACGACGGCGGCCGCGCCGCCCATGTCGCCCTTCATGTCCTCCATGCCGCCGGCCGACTTGATCGAGATGCCGCCGGAATCGAACACCACGCCCTTGCCGATGAAGGCCACCGGCGCCTCGCCGGCCGGGCCGCCGTTCCAGCGCATCACCACGACCCGCGGCTCGCGCACCGAGCCCTGCGCCACGGCCAGCAGCGCGCCCATGCCGAGCTCGCGCATCCGGGCCGGCTCCAGCACCTCGACCTCGACGCCGAGCCTGGTCAGCTCGGAGGCGCGACGGGCGAACTCTTCCGGCGTCAGGACGTTCGGCGGCTCGTTGAGCAGGTCGCGGGCCAGCGTCACGCCCTCGGCGACGGCGGTGCTCGCCTGCGCCGCGGCCTCTGCCTCGGCGTGGCCGGCGAGCATCAAGGTCAGCGTGGTCGCGGCCTTGGTGTCCTCGGCGTCGGGCTTCTTCTTGGTCTTGTAGCGGTCGAAGCCGTAGCTGCGCAGGCGCGCGCCGAGGGCGAAGTCGGCGGCGTTCGCCGCCGCGATCGCGGCGCCCGGCCAGTCGAGCACCACGCGGGCCTCGCGGCCCGAGACCTTGCCCGCGGTGAAGCCGCCGAGAACCGGCCAGTCGATCTTGGCGCGGTCCTTGTCGGTGCCGAGGCCGACCACCACCAGCCGATCGGCGTCGACGCCGGCCGGCGCCGGCAGCACCAGCGCGCTCGAGGCCCGCGCCTTGAACTTCTCGCTGCCGGCGGCGCGGGCGATCAGGTCGATGCCGCCCTGGCCGAGCGCATCCCGCGCGCCCGCGCCGAGCACGAGGTCGTCGCCGACGAACACCACGAGGTCCCCGGATCCGCCCCGGCCGAGGGGGGCGAAATGGATGGTGATGCCGTCCGACATGGCGTTGCCTTCTGCCCTGTTCCGCTGTCACGAGCGTGCTCGACAGCCGCACGCCCATCGGTGCCCTGTGTAGCCGGTGAGGCGGAGAACGCAACGCGACCCGGGCGCCCTCGAAAGGCCCCAGTTCACGCGCCATCGGAAAGGACGGCCGGGCGATCCGGCGACGGGGCCCCAGACCGTGCGAGCGGGCGCGGCGACGGGCGGGCATGGCGGAAGTAGGGGTTCGATGACGCAGATCGCGCGCTACATCTTCCGCATCGCGCTCGGGGCCTTCCTCGCCTGCCTCGTCGGCCTCACCGGCACGATCTGGGTGACGCAGGCGCTGCGCGAGCTCGACCTGATCACGGCCAAGGGCCAGACCGTGCTGGTCTTCCTGTTCATCACCGGCCTGTCGCTGCCGACCCTCGTCGTTGTGATCGCGCCGGTGGCCCTGTTCATCGCCGTCGTCTACGCGCTCAACCGCCTCAACGGCGATTCCGAGCTGATCGTGATGTCGGCGGCCGGGATGAAGCCGCGCGCGATCCTGCGGCCGTTCCTCACGCTGGCCTTCGCGGTGAGCGCGCTGGTCGGGTTCGTGACCATCGTGGTGATGCCGGCGAGCTTCCAGGAGCTGCGCGACGTGATCACCCGCGTGCGCGGCGACTTCATCGCCAACGTCGTCAAGGAAGGGCAGTTCACCCAGCTCGACAACGGCATCACCTTCCACTTCCGCGAGCGCGGCCCCGGCGGCGCCCTGCTCGGCCTGTTCATCCAGGACCGGCGCGAAGCCGGCAAGACCAAGGTCTATCTCGCCGAGCGCGGCAACGCGATCGACGTGGACGGCGGCAGCTACCTCGCCCTGCAGAACGGCAGCGTGCACCAGCAGCAGAAGGATTCGCGGGACAGCTCGATCCTGACCTTCGAGCGCTACACGATTGACCTCGCGGCCTTCGCGCCGCCCGACGGCGACACGGTGTACAAGCCGCGCGAGCGCTCGACCGCGCAGCTGCTCTTCCCCGACAGGACCGAGGGCTACTTCCAGCTGCAGAAGGGCCGCTTCCGCGCCGAGCTGCACGACCGGCTCTCGGCCTGGCTCTACCCGCTCGCCCTGGTCTTCATCGCGTTCGCGGCGCTCGGCGACCCGCGCACCACCCGACAGGGCCGGGCCGGCGCGGTCGCGAGCGCGGTCATCGCGGTCATCGCCCTGCGCATCGCCGGCTTCACCGCGACCAGCGCGGCGACCCGCAGCGCCGGGGCGGTGGCGGCGATCTACGCGGTGCCGCTGCTGGCGATCGCGCTGTCGTCGCTGATCATCTTCCAGGGCCCGGCGGTGCGCGCCCTCAACGGCCGCCTCGCGGCCGCCGTGCGGGGGCGGTTCCGCGCGCCCCGCCTCGCCGCCGGCTGAAACCGCATGCTGATCGGGTTCACCCTCGGGCGCTACTTCGCGGCCCGCTTCGCGCGCACCGTGCTCGGCGTGTTCATCACGGTGTTCGCGCTCGTCTACACCCTCGATTTCGTCGAGCTGCTGCGCCGCGCCGGCGACGCGGAGGGCGCGTCCACAGGTTTGATGGCCCAGCTCTCGCTCTACCGCACGCCCGCGGTGGCCGAGGGCGTGCTGCCCTTCGCCGTGCTGTTCGGCTCGATGGCGGCCATGCTCCAGCTCTCGCGCAAGCTCGAGCTGGTGGTGGCGCGCGCCGCCGGGATCTCGGCGTGGCAGTTCCTGCAGCCGGGCTTCTTCGTCGCCCTGGCGCTCGGCGCCTTCACGGTCGGGGTCTACAACCCGGTCTCGGCGATGATGAAGCAGCGCTCGACCGAGATCGAGGCGAAGATCTTCGCCAAGTCGACCAAGGCGTCCTCGGGCAAGGACCTGTGGATCCGCCAGAAGAGCCTCGACGGCGGCGCGATCATCCGCGCCGAGACCGCGATCGAGGGCACGACGACGCTGGCGGGCGTGCAGGTCTTCACCTTCGACGATGCCGGCCTGTTCGTCTCGCAGATCGTCGCCGCGCGGGCGAGCCTGCACGACGGCTACTGGGAGCTGACCGACACCCGGGTGCTGACGCCGGGCAGCCCGCCGGAGGCCTTCGGCACCTACCTCATCGCCTCGACCCTCGATCCGAGCCAGGTGCGCCAGCGCTTCACCCACCCGGAATCCGTGCCTTTCTGGCAACTACCCGACACCATCGCACGCACCGAGCGGGCCGGGTTGGATGCGACCCGCTACCGTCTCCAGTATGATGTGCTGTGGGCCCGGCCGATCCTCTTCCTGGCCATGGTCCTGGTGGCGGCAACCGTTTCCTTACGGTTCTTCCGCTTTGGTGGTGTGGGAAAGCTGGTGCTCGGAGGGGTCGCCGCGGGGTTCGCCCTGTACGTCGCCCGCCAGGTGATGGAAGGCCTCGGAGCCTCCGGGATCGTCGCGGCGCCGGTGGCGGCGTGGTTCCCGGCCGTGGTAGGAAGCCTTCTCGGTACGCTCACGCTTCTGTACCAGGAAGACGGCTGACGCCCGCTCTCCGGAGCGGGCACGGGAGACGGACGTGGACGGAAACGTGGCGGCGGGCGTCAGCGGAGTTGGGACAGGCGTTGCGTAAGGTCGCCGACATCGCGAAGGTCCTCGGGCTGCTGGCGCTGCTCTGCGCCGGCACGTCCGTCGGCGGTGCCGTGCCCGCGGGCGCCCAGGGCCTGCCGGGCGGCAAGCCGGTCGCCGGCAAGCCCGTGGCCGGCAAGCCCGGCGACAAGCTCCTCGTCGAGGCCGACGAGCTGATCTACGACAACGACAAGAACACCGTCACGGCGCGCGGCAACGCCGAGCTGCATTACGGCCCGCGCACGCTGCAGGCCGACCGCGTCCGCTACGACCGGGCCTCGAGCCGCGTCTTCGCCGAGGGCAACGTCCGCCTGACCGACCAGGACGGCGCCGTCGTCACCGGCGAGAAGATGGAGCTCACCGACGACTTCAAGAGCGGCTTCATCGACAGCCTGCGCATCCAGCAGACCGTGGAGCGCAAGGGCGAGACCATCCGCACGCGCTTCTCGTCGCCGCGCGGCGAGCGGCTGGAAGGCGAGCAGACCAGCTTCGATTCCGGCACCTACACCGCCTGCGAGCCGTGCCGCGACCACCCGGAGAAGCCGCCGCTGTGGCAGGTGCGCGCCGCCAAGATCATCCACAACAACGAGACCCATACGATCTACTTCGAGGACTCGACCGTCGAGATCGCCGGGATCCCGGTCGCCTACCTGCCGTATTTCGAGTCCGCCGACCCGACGGTGAAGCGCCAGAGCGGCTTCCTGACCCCGCGCTTCATCAACACGACGGCGCTCGGCACCGGCCTGACGGTGCCGTACTTCTTCAACCTCGCGCCGGATTACGACCTGACGCTGTCGCCGTCCTTCCTGAGCCGCCAGGGCGTGCTCGGGCAGGGCGAGTTCCGCCAGCGCCTCGACAACGGCAGCTACAACCTGCGGGTCTCGGGCATCTTCCAGACGACGCCCTCGGCCTTCCTGCCGGGACCGATCGGCGCGGGCGACCGCGACTTCCGCGGCTCGATCGAATCGAAGGGCCGGTTCTACATCAACGACCGCTGGCGCACCGGCTGGGACCTCGTCGGCGTGACCGACAAGTGGTTCCTCGACAACTACCGCATCCGCAACCAGTCGATCACGACGGACTACTTCCGCGAGGCGGTATCGACCGCGTACCTCACCGGCCAGGGCGATCGCTCGTACTTCGAGATGCGCGGCTACTACTTCAAGGGCCTGTCGAGCTTCGATTGGCAGAAGGAGCAGCCGCTGGTCCTGCCGGTGATCGACTACGACAAGCGCATCAACGGCCCGGGCGAGCTCGGCGGCGAGGTCCGCTTCCAGGCCAACATCACCAGCCTGACCCGCGAGGCGACGGACTTCCAGGGCCTGCCGCGCACCGGCACCTACCTGTTCAGCCCGAGCGTCAACGGCATCAGCTACCCGCTCTACGAGACCTGCACGACCTTCAACCGCAACACCTGCCTGGTGCGGGGCCTGGCCGGCACGGACACCCGCGCCTCGGCCCAGCTCTCCTGGCGCCGGACCTTCATCGACGACCTCGGCCAGGCGATCACGCCGTTCGCGTACCTGCGCACCGACGCGTTCTTCGTGAACCCGAGCCTGTCGGGCTACCAGAACGCCCTGGTGCCGCAGATCGCCTCCGTCGACGACGGCTTCTCCGGCCGGGTGATGCCGGCGGTCGGCATCGACTACCGCTATCCGTTCGTCAGCGATTTCGGGCCGCTCGGCGTCCACACCCTGGAGCCGATCGCCCAGGTCATCGCACGCCCCTCCGAGACCCGGATCGGCCACCTGCCGAACGAGGACGCGCAGAGCCTCGTCTTCGACGACACCTCGCTGTTCCAGTGGGACAAGTTCTCCGGCTACGACCGGGTCGAGGGCGGTGTGCGCACCAACCTCGGCGCGCAGTACTCGGTCGTCACCGCCTCGGGCTGGTACGCGAACGCGATGTTCGGCGAGTCGATCCAGCTCGCCGGCGTCAACTCGTTCCGCCGCGGCGACATCGCCAATGTCGGCCTCGATTCCGGCCTGGAGAGCACCGCCTCCGACTTCGTGGGCCGCTTCCAGGTCTCGCCGAACCAGAACATCAGCCTGATCACCCGCGCCCGCTTCGACCACGCGGACTTCAAGGTGAACCGCTTCGAGACCGGCGTCACCGCGCGCTTCGCGCCGTTCCTGCCGCTGTCGCTGTCGGCGTTCTACTCGTACTACGAGGCGCAGCCGCTGCTCGGCTTCAGCCATCGCCGCGAGGGCATCACCGCGACGGCGACCTACAACATCACCCCGAACTGGTTCGTCACCGGCTCGGCGCTCGTCGACCTGACGCACTACCTCGACACGCGGACGCTCTATTCCGAGGCGCTGGCGAGCTACATCGCCAACCCGGTCGGCACCCTGCCGACCTACCAGAACCCGGGCCGGTTCTACCTGTCGGGCATGAGCGTCGGCGCCGGCTACCAGGACGAGTGCACCACGGTGTCGCTGAACTACATCGTCTCGCCGATCGCCACCGTGACCGGCGTCGCCGAGCGCAACCAGACCGTGCTGCTGCGCGTCGAGCTCAAGACCCTCGGCGAGGCCGACCTGCGCCAGAACGTCGGCACCGCCACCACCGCGGACGGCATCGCCTCGGCGCACTGAGCGCGGGAGCGGGTCGCGGCGGCGCGGGCGGCCTGCTAAGGCAGGCCTCCCCGCCGCGAAACCCCGCCGACCCCGATGCTCCCCCTCGCCCTGACGCTCGGAGACCCCGCCGGGATCGGACCGGAACTGGCGCTGGCGGCCTGGCTCGCCAGCACGCCGCGCGATCCGCTCCCCGCCTTCTTCCTCGTGGCCGACCCGGCCTTCGTCGAGCGGACCGCCAACCGGCTCGGCCTGCCCGTGCCGGTGGCCGAGATCGACCCCGAGACGGCGGCCGAGGTGTTTCCCCGCGCGCTCCCCGTGGTGGCGCTGCCGAGCGGCAGCGAGACCGAAGCCGAGCCGGGTGTCCCGGATTCGGTCACGGCCGGGGCGACGATCGAGTCGATCACCGCCGCCGTCGGATTCGTCCGCGCGGGCCGGGCCAGCGCGGTGGTGACCAACCCGATCGCCAAATTCGTGCTGACGCGGGCGGGCTTCGCCCATCCCGGCCACACCGAGTTCCTGGCGGCGCTCGCGGTCGCGCCCGGCCGCACCCCGCCGCGCCCGGTGATGATGATCTGGAGCGAGACGCTGGCGGTCGTGCCGGTGACGATCCACGTGCCGTTGCGCGACGTGCCGGGCCTGCTGACGCAGGATCTCGTGGTCGAGACCGCCCGCATCGTCGCCCGGGATCTCGCCGAGCGCTTCGGGCACGAAGCGCCGCGTCTGGTGCTGGCCGGCCTCAACCCGCATGCGGGCGAATCCGGCACGATCGGCCACGAGGACCGCGACGTGCTGGCACCGGCGGTGGCGCGGTTGCGTGCCGAGGGCATCGACATCCGCGGGCCGCTGCCGGCCGACACCCTGTTCCACGCGCGGGCGCGGCAGACCTACGACGTGGCGCTCTGCCCGACCCACGACCAGGCGCTGATCCCGGTGAAGACCATCGCCTTCGACGACGGCGTCAACGTCACCCTCGGGCTGCCCTTCGTGCGCACCTCGCCGGACCACGGCACCGCCTTCGACATCGCCGGCAAGGGCCTCGCCCGCCCCGACAGCCTGATCGCCGCGATCCGTCTGGCCGACCGCCTCGCCCGCACCGCCGCGGCGCGGGCCGGCGGCGCGGGCCGCACCGCCGACGTGATCCCGCTCAACGCCTATGCCGGCCGCCCCCGCTCCGCCCCGGCCGCGCATTTCGATGCGGAGGACGAGCTGTGAGCGAAACCTTGCAAGGCGCCGAGCGAGCTTCCTTGCGCATCCCCTCTCCCCGCACGCGGGGAGAGGGCTCTGTCGACCTCGTCGTCGACAGAGCGAGGCGGCAGCCGATGGTGAGAGGGCTGCGACGGACGAGCCTACGCCGTCGAGGCCCCCTCACCCTCGCTCCGGCTGCGCCTCCGCTGCCCAGCTGCACGACGGGGTGCAGCTGGGCCTCTCCCCGCGTGCGGGGAGAGGGGACGCGCGTGCTTTTCGGCGCCGGCGCAATCCTTCACGCGCGAACAGTCCGATGACCGCCCCCGACGGCCTGCCCCCCTTGCGCGAGGTGGTGGCGCGGCATGGGCTGGAGCCGAAGAAGGCGCTCGGCCAGAACTTCCTGTACGACCTCAACCTCACCGGGCGGATCGCCCGCGCGGCCGGCCCGCTCGCGGGCGTGACCGTGCTGGAGGTCGGGCCGGGGCCCGGCGGGCTGACGCGGGCGCTGCTCGCCGAGGGCGCCGCGCGGGTGATCGCGGTCGAGCGCGATCCCCGCGCCCTGCCGGCCCTGGCCGAGATCGCGGCGCACCATCCCGGGCGGCTGACGGTCGTCGACGCCGACGCCCTGGCCTTCGACCCGCGGCCGCTGATCGGCGACGGGCCGGCGCGGATCGTGGCGAACCTGCCCTACAACGTCGGCACCGCCCTGCTCACCGGCTGGCTCGACGGCGAGGCCTGGCCGCCGTGGTGGGATTCCGCCACGCTGATGTTCCAGCGCGAGGTCGCCGAGCGCATCGTCGCCGACGAGTCGGAGCGGGCCGATTACGGCCGCCTCGGCGTGCTGTGCGGCTGGCGCACGCAGAGCGACATCCTGTTCGACGTGGCGCCCTCCGCCTTCGTGCCGCCGCCGAAGGTGACCTCGAGCGTCGTGCGCATCGTCCCACGCGCCGACCCGCTGCCCTGCCGGGCGGGCGCGCTAGAGGCGGTGACGCGCGCGGCCTTCGGGCAGCGCCGCAAGATGCTGCGCCAGAGCCTGAAGGGGCTGACGCCGGAGCCCATCGCCCTGCTCGCGGAGGCCGGCATCGCCGAGACCGCGCGGGCCGAGGAGGTGCCGGTGGCCGGCTTCGTCCGGCTCGCCAACCTGTGGGACGCGCATAGAAAGGCCGGCGCCCCGTGAGGGACGCCGGCCGGTTTCGTCGAAGCGTGGCGTCTTAGCGGGTCTGCTGGATCGCCGAGAGGATCCACGGGCGCCCGGGCGTGCGCACGAAGGTCCAGAACTCGGTCGCCTCGCCCGGCTCGGTGGAGACGACGCGGTTGCTGTTCCGGTCGATCGTCACGTCCTTCAGGGTGTAGCGCATCGCCACCGTGGCGAAGTCCTGCGCGCCCTCGCCCCACGATTCCGACAGGTCGCCCTGCTGCAGCTTCACGTCCGAGATGCGGTTGACGACGCCGCGGGCGGCATTGCCGCGCAGCTCCTCCTCGAAGTAGCCGGCCATCTCCGGCGTCGCGAGGTTGCGCAGGCCGACCATGTCCTCGTGCGAATAGGCGTCCTGGACCTCGTTGAGCAGGCGCTCGAACGACTGGAAGTCGTTCGGGCCGATCTGCACCGGGCGCTGCTGCGGCGGACGCTGGGGGCCGCCCATCATGCCGCCGGCGCCGGCCGAACCGCCGAGGCCGGGATTGCCGCCCCCGGCCGCGTTCGGATCCATGCCCGAACGGGCGTAGGGCGCGCCCGCGGCGGCCGGCTCTCCGTTGCGGCGGCGGAACCAGCGCACCGCGAAGGAGACGAGCAGCACGACCAGGCCGACCTGCAGCAGCAGACCGAGCATGGAGGCGATGCCGCCGAGCCCGCCGAAGAAGCCGCCGCCGAGCAGCGCGCCGAGGAGGCCGGCGCCGAGCAGGCCGGCCATGAAGCCGCCGCCGAAGCGGGGGCGCGCGGCAGGGGCCTGCATGCCGGGGTTGGTCATGCCGGGCGAGGGCTGCGTCTGGGTGCGCTGCATCGGCGCCGCGCTCGGGGCGGTCGTGGTGGCCGACGGCGCGTTGAACGTGCGCGAGCCGCGCGAGCCCATGCTGGCGCCGCCGCCCGGCCGGGCCTCGACGGCGGGCGCCGCGACCGTCAGCGCGGCCGCCAGCGCCAGGATGGTCGCCGCACGCTTGCGGCGCGTGGTGGAGGTGAGCATCGATACGCCTCTAATCATCTCGAAACGTCGTGGACGTCGTCAAACGTCCTGGCGCGAGCGCCGACGATTAAGATGGTGACGCCGGGCGCGGGGTTTTAGTCCGTCGGTCCGCGATGTTTTCCGCAGCATCGCGAACGAATCGTCAGTGCGGGCCGGATGCGGCCCGCTCGGGCGCGGCCGGAAACACCAGCCGCACCTGCGTGCCCTCCCCCGCCCGGCTGTCCAGGGCGATGGTGCCGTTCTGCCGCTTCATCAGCCCGTGGACGATGGCGAGCCCCGCCCCGCGGCCGGCCTCGCGGCTGGTGGCGAAGGGTGCGAGCGCCCGGGCCAGCATCTCCGGCGACATGCCGGCGCCGGTGTCGGCGATGCGGATGCCGACCGCGCCGTCCTCCGGACGCTGGACCGACCGGTCGCCGGGTGCGATGCGGAAGCTCTCGATCCGGATCGTGCCGCCGTCCGGCATCGCCTCGCAGGCGTTGGTGACGACGTGGCCGAGCGCCAGCTCGACCTGGAGCGGGTTGCTGATCGCCCGCGGCAGGCCGGGCGTGCCGGCGACCTCCAGGCGCACGCCGGCGGGCAGGCCGGGGCGCAGGCGCTCCGCCGTCGCGGCGACGAGCGCGTCGAGGTCGATCGGGCGCACGTCGGGGGCGATCTTGCGCGAGTAGGCCAGCAGCTGGCGCGTGAGGATCGCGGCACGCTCGGTGGCGTCGGTCGAGCGGCTCATCGCCCGCTGGATGAACGGCTCCTGGCTTTCGCCGAGCCGGCGCTTCAACCCGTCGATGTAGCCGATTAGGATCTGGAGGAAGTTGTTGAACTCGTGCGCGACGCTGTTGGTGAGCAGCCCCAGCGCCTCGCGCTGTCGCGACAGCACCAGGGCGCTCTCGGCGTCGCGCCGGCGCGTCACGTCGAAGACCTGCCCGAGGCGGTACGGGCTCCCGGCGATGGGACTGAGGGTCAGGCGCGCCCAGAAGGTGGAGCCGTCGCCGCGCGCCGCCAGGAACTCGGCGCCGTCGTCGAGAGTGCGGCGGTCGGCAGCCAGAAGCCGGACGTTCCGCCCGACGAGGGCCGCGGCTTCCAGCCCGGCGAGGTGCAGCAGGGCCGGGTTGGCGTGGACGATCGGCGCGTCGGGCCGGCGCGGGTCGAACAGGAAGGCGGGCGCCGCGGCATCGAGCAGCGCGGTCCAGCCGGCCTCGAGCGCCGGTTCGTCGAAGGCGTCCGCGTCGGGCTCTGCCATGCTCTCGTCCGGCCTCGCGGAGCGACGGCCCCGACGCGCTCAGCGATAGCCGCATCGCGCCGGACGGCCAAGCCTGAAGCGCGGCCGCGGGACGCGGCGGCGGTCGGGCGCCCAACTGCCGAAGAGGGTCCACCGTCTCTCGCAGGCCCATCCGGGGCTGCGTCGGGCCTCAGGCCCTTCAACACAATCGCGTCATTCCGCGTTGCCGAAGGCGAACGCGGAATCCAGAACCGCAGGCCGTGCTCGGGAAAGCGCCGCCGACGGGTCTGGATCCCCGGCTCCGCTGCGCGGCCCCGGGACGACGGAGCGGAGGACCGCCCGCTCTCCGGCAGCCTCTACTGCCGGATCCACATCACCCGGGCGATCCAGGCGATCTCGCCGACGTTGAGGTTGCGGTCTTCGTGCTCGGGGTTGAGCGAGGCGAGCTCGACCGTGCGCGCGGTGCGCCGGCGGAGTTCCTTGGCCAGCACCTCGCCGGAATGCAGCCGCACCACCACGCGGTCGCCCTTGCGCACGCCGGCCGACGGCGAGACGATCAACACGTCGCCGTCGCGGAACAGCGGCAGCATCGAATCGCCTTGAACCTCCAGGGCGAAGGCGCGCTCCTCGCCGAGATCGGGAAACTCGATCTCCTCCCAGCCGGGGCCACCGGTCGGCATGCCCTCGTCGGTGAACTGGCGTCCGGCGCCGGCCTGGGTCAGGCCGATCAGCGGAACGGTCGCGCGCGGCGGCCCCTCGCGCGCCTCGATCAGCCGCAGGAAGTCGTCGAGGCTAGCGCCGGTCGCGGCCAGCACCTTCGACACCGACTCGGTGGAGGGCCAGCGCTTGCGGCCGTCGACGCCGACGCGCTTGGATCGGTTGAAACTGGTGGCATCGAGGCCGGAACGTCGGGCGAGGCCGGATGGCGAAAAGCCGTGGCGCTCGGCCAGCCGGTCGATGGCATTCCAAATCTGCTCGTGGGACAGCATGCGTGACCAAGGCGAAAACGACCGCTGAGACGCACGGCCTAGTTGTAGGAAAGTAGAACTACGGATTGAAAAAGGCAATCGGCCGAATGGGTGATCCACGCCGTTCCGCTGGCCCGATCGCACCCCGAAACGGTTGCCAGGAAGCGGCCCGGCACCCTATCGACGGCGCATCGGAGACCGGGTGCCGCGATGACGCTGATCTACAAGATCTGTCCCGAGACGCTTTGGCGGGACGCGGAGGGCCTCGGCCGGTTCACCGGCGCCGGGATCGACCGGGCCGACGGTTTCATCCACTTTTCCACAGCCGCGCAGCTCGCGGAGACCGCGCGGCGGCACTTTTCCGGTCAGAACGACCTCGTGCTCGTCGCCGTCGAGGCGGAGGCGCTCGGCCCCGCGCTGCGGTTCGAGCCCTCCCGCGGCGGCGATCTGTTCCCGCACCTCTACGGCGACCTGCCCCTCGACGCGGTACGCAGCGTGAGCGCGCTGCCGCTCGGCCCCGACGGCGTGCCCGCGCTGCCCGCGGAGATTCCGGCATGATCGGCGCCCTGTTCCCGCTGCTGCGCCCGGCCCTCCACGGTCTCGACGCGGAGCACGCACACAACCTCACCGTTCGCGCGCTGACCCTGCTGCCGGCCCGCACGCCGCCGGCCGACGATGCTCGGCTCGCGGTCGAGGTGTTCGGCCGGAGGTTTCCGAATCCGGTCGGGCTCGCGGCGGGCTTCGACAAGGGCGCGGAGGCGGCCGACTCCCTGCTCGGCCTGGGTTTCGGCTTCGTCGAGGTCGGCGGCGTGGTGCCGAAGCCCCAGCCCGGCAACCCGCGCCCGCGGGTGTTCCGGCTTCCCGGCGACCGGGCGGTGATCAACCGTTTCGGCCTCAACAGCGCCGGCCTCGACGTCGTCGCCGAGCGCCTGCGGGCGCGGGCCGGGCGGCCGGGGATCGTCGGCGTCAACATCGGCGCCAACAAGGACGCGACCGACCGGCTCGCCGACTACGTCGCCTGCACCGGGCGGCTGGCGCCGCTGGTCGACTTCGTCACCGTCAACGTGTCGTCGCCCAACACCCCGGGCCTGCGCGACCTCCAGGGCGAGGCCTTCCTCGACGACCTGCTCGCCCGCGTGGTCGCGACCCGCGACGCGGCCGCGGCTCGGAACGGCACGAAGGCCGCGATCCTCCTGAAGATCGCCCCCGACATCACGCTGGACGCGCTCGATGCGATCTGCGCGACCGCGATCCGCCGCGGGGTTCAGGCGCTCGTGGTCTCGAACACCACGATCGCGCGGCCGGCCTCGCTCACCGAGACGAAGCTCTCGGGGGAGGCCGGCGGCCTGTCCGGCCGCCCGCTCTTCGCGGCCTCGACGCGGATGCTGGCCGAGACCTACCGGCGCGTCGGCGACAGGCTGCCCCTGGTCGGCGTCGGCGGCATCGACTCGGCCGAGGCCGCCTGGACCAAGATCCGCGCCGGCGCGAGCCTGCTGCAGCTCTACTCGGCGCTGGTCTACGAAGGCCCCGGCCTCGTCTCCACGATCAAGCGCGGCCTGCTCGAGCGGATGCGGGCGGAGGGGCTGGCGAGCCTGGCCGAGATCGTCGGGCGCGACGCGACGGCGTTGTCCAAGGCGGCTTAGACCGGCGCCCTTCCCTCCCCCGCAGGGGGGGGAGGGAGGGCGCGGCTTCGTTTGCAGTCGCGGAAGCGCTTGCCGTCCGCTCACGCACGCCGCCGGGTCCCGACCAGCACCGCGCCGGCGACGACGGCGCCGATCAGACCCCACTTCACCGGCAGCAGCGCGGCCCCCTCGCTCGGGAGCGGCTCCGCGACGAAGCGGCCGGGTGCGATCTCCACCCCCGGCTTGCCGTGCGCCCGCGCGTCGGCGATCTGGCTCGCCGTGACGGCCCAGGCGGTATCCCGGGCGCGGTCGTGCGCCATCATCGCGATCGCGACCGCGCAGCCGGCCGCCAGCGCCGCGACGATCCGAACCCGTGCCTGCATCGACCGACCCTTCGCCGTGTCCGGAAACGAGAACCGTTAAAAATGCCCGCGTGCCGGACGCATGAGGGGGGTGCGCCGGGGCACGATTGAGAAGCACCCACGCGGTCTCTTATCTCGCAAGTGCGTGATCGCCACGCGCGAAACCCGATTCAGGCCCCGTCATGACCGACCCCGTCGCCACGCCCAAGCGCTCCTCGGCCGCAGGCGGCTGGGGCGCGCTGAAGAGCTGCGGCAAGCATCTCCTCGGCAGCCGCTCCCCGCTCTCGGGTGCCCGCGCCCTGCTCAAGGCGAACCAGCCCGACGGGTTCGACTGCCCCGGCTGCGCCTGGGGCGACCCGGAGCACGGCTCGTCGTTCGAGTTCTGCGAGAACGGCGTGAAGGCGGTGTCGTGGGAGGCCACCGACAAGCGCACGCCGCCGAAGTTCTTCGCGCGCCACACCGTGACCGAGCTGCGCGGCTGGAGCGACTACGCCCTCGAAGGCGAGGGCCGCCTCACCCATCCGATGCGCTACGATTCCGCGAGCGACCGCTACGTCGCGGTGACGTGGGACGCGGCCTTCGCCGAGATCGGCGCGACGCTGCGCGGCCTCGACCACCCGGACCAGGCCGAGTTCTACACCTCCGGCCGCGCCTCGAACGAGGCCGCCTACCTGTACCAGCTGTTCGCCCGCGCCTACGGCACCAACAACTTCCCCGACTGCTCGAACATGTGCCACGAGGCCAGCGGCATCGGGCTCGGCCAGGCCATCGGCATCGGCAAGGGCACGGTGCTCCTGGAGGATTTCGAGAAGGCCGACGCGATCTTCGTCGTCGGGCAGAACCCCGGCACCAACCACCCGCGCATGCTGGCCGACCTGCGCAAGGCCGCCGAGCGCGGCGCCAAGGTCGTCGTGTTCAACCCCGTGCGCGAGCGCGGCCTGGAGCGCTTCGCCGACCCGCAGAACACCGTCGAGATGCTGCGCGGCGCGAGCCGGCCGATCGCCAGCCACTACCTGCAGCCGCGGCTCGGCGGCGACATGGCCGCCTTCCGCGGCATCGCCAAGGCGGTGTTTTCCGCCGACGACGCGGCGCTCGCCGCCGGCCGCCCCTCGGTGCTCGACCGCGCCTTCCTCAACAGCCACACCGAAGGCCTCGCCGCCTACCGCGCCGCGGTCGACGCGACCACTTGGGATGCGATCGAGGACCAGTCGGGCCTCGCCCGCGCCGTGCTCGAGGAGGTGGCGGCGATCTACGTCGCCTCGTCGAAGTCGATCGCCACCTGGGCGATGGGCGTGACCCAGCATCGCCACTCGGTGGCGACGGTGCGCGAGATCGCCAACCTGATGTTCCTGCGCGGCAACATCGGGCGGCCCGGCGCGGGCCTGTGCCCGGTGCGCGGCCACTCGAACGTGCAGGGCGACCGCACGGTCGGCATCAACGAGAAGCCCCCGGCCGCCCTGCTCGATGCGCTCGAGCGCGAGTTCGGCTTCGCAGCCCCGCGCCGGCACGGCCACAACGTGCTGGCCGCCATCGGCGCGATGCTCGACGGCAGCGCCAAGGCCTTCATCGGCCTCGGCGGCAACTTCGCCCGCGCCACGCCGGACACGGCCCTGGTGGCCAAGGCGCTGGCCTCGTGCGAGCTGACCGTCCACATCGCGACGAAGCTGAACCACTCGCACCTGGTGCCGGGCCGGGTCGCCTACGTGCTGCCCTGCCTCGGGCGCACCGAGATCGACCGGAACGCCGCCGGCAAGACTCAGATCGTGACCGTCGAGGATTCGATGAGCATGGTCCACGGCTCGGGCGGCATCAACAAGCCGGCCTCGAAGGAGCTGCGCTCGGAGATCGCGATCATCGCCGGCATGGCCGCGGCCACCGTCGGCTCGGGCCGGATCGACTGGGCGGAGATGGCCGAGGATTACGACCGCATCCGCGACCGGATCGAGCGCACGATCCCGGGATTTACCGGCTACAATGTCCGGGTGCGGCGCCCGCGCGGCTTCATGCTGCGCAATCTCGCCGCCGAGCGGGTGTTCGAGACCGCCACCGGCCACGCCAACTTCTCCGCCGACGCGCTCCCCGAGGCGACCGAGCACCAGGTGGCCTCGGCGGCCGAGAACACCTTCGTGCTGCAGACCTTCCGCAGCCACGACCAGTACAACACCACGATCTACGGCCTCGACGACCGCTACCGCGGCGTCTACGGCGAGCGCCGGGTGATCTTCTGCCACCCGGACGACCTCGCGACCCTGCGTGAAAGCTTCGGCGAGCGGGTCGACGTGGTCGGACTGCATGCGGACGGCACGTCGCGCATCGCCGAGGATTTCCGGCTGGTGCCGTTCGACATGCCGCGCGGGAGTCTGGCCGGCTACTATCCCGAGCTCAACGTGCTGGTGCCGCTCTCGACCTTCGGCGCCGAGAGCGACACGCCGACCTCGAAGTCGGTGCTGGTCACGGTGCGCGGGCGCGTGGAAGCGGCCGCGGCGGCTTGAGCGAGGCTGACGACGCCGCGTTCCTCGCGCTGGTCGACGCGATCGCCCGCCGGCGGCCGGATCTCGGATCGATCGAGGCCGTGCTGCTGGGGGCGGCACAGGGCGGCCTGGCCGCCGACAGCCGCGGCCTCGCCAAGGCCCTCGACGTCGCCCACGCCCACGCGCTGCGCGCCGTCACCGCCCTGGAGGAAGCCGGGCTCCTCGCGGTGGGCCGGCGCGACGCCCGGTCGGGCCGGGCGCACTACGCGCTGACCGGGGACGGCACGGCCCTGGTCGCCGCCGCGGCGGCCGACCCGGCTTGACGCATGCCTGCGGGGCGGCGAACCCGTGGGGCAGCGTTCGAGGGAAGCGAGGGCTCGGGATGGACACGATCCACCGGTCGGCCGCGGCCGGCTATGCCGCCCAGGCCGACACCTACGTCAGCGGCCGCCCGGACTATCCGCCCGCCCTCGACGGCTGGCTGCGCGACGACCTGCGGCTCGGCCCCGGCCGCACCGTGCTCGACCTCGGCGCGGGCACCGGAAAGTTCACCCCGCGCCTCTCCGCCACCGGGGCGCGCGTCGTCGCCGTCGAGCCGGTGCCGGAAATGCTGGCACGGCTCGCCGCGCGAAATCCCGATGTCGCGGCGCATCCGGGGCATGCGGAGGCCATCCCCCTCGCGGACGGTTCGGTCGACGCGGTCGTCTGCGCGCAGTCCTTCCACTGGTTTTCCACCCCGGCGGCGCTCGCCGAGATCCGCCGCGTGCTCCGCCCCGGCGGCACGCTCGGGCTGGTCTGGAACGTGCGCGACGAATCCGTGCCCTGGGTCGCGGCGCTGACGCGGATCGTCGACGCCTACGAGGACGACACCCCGCGCTACCGCACGCAAAACTGGCGCGCGGTGGTCCCCGGCCCAGGCTTCGGCCCCCTGCACGAGCGGCGCCTGCCGCACCGGCACGTCGGACCGCCGGAGGACGTGATCGTCGGCCGTGCGCTCTCGGTCAGCTTCATCGCCGCCCTGCCCCCGGGCGAGCAGGCGGCCGTCGCCGCCGAGATACGGGGGCTGATCGCCGCCACGCCGGACCTCGCCGGGCACGACAGCGTGGCCTACCCCTACGAGACGGTGGCGTTCCACTGCACGGCATCGGGCTGACCGGTCGCGATTTGATGCCGGAACAGCCCAGGACGTTGTCACGAGCCAGGAAGGGGAGACCTCATCGCGGGAGGAATATCGAACTCCCGAGCGATGTCCGTGATCCCTGGATCACGGGAATGGCTCCATTTGGGCGGTCGCGTTTTCTGCACGCGAACCGGAAGCAACCTCGCCCTGGAATGCTCCAGCTCTTTCCCCGAAGCGAACACGACGATTGCCACGATCGGCGCCGTCATCCTCTCGGATGAGCCGGCAGCGGATCGATCTGCAGAGGCGCGGGGCGAACGAGGCCGCACGCCCGATCGCCGATCGCGAGGGTCTTCATCTGATCGGCCTTGAAGCGTTCGGCGAACGCGTCGGGAATCGCGCACCACGCCCGATGCGTTTCGATCCAGGCGATCGCAATGGCGCCATTCCGCTGCAGATCACCGAACAGTGCGCAGGTCGCCTCAGGCGTCTTCGTGATCGCCGACTTCGAACCGGCATTCACCGCCGCCACGAACGCCCTGCGTTCCTCGAGCATCTCTTGAAGTTTGCCGCACTCGGCTGGCTGCGCGAGCGCTACGGTTCCATGCAGGGCGCTTCCCGCGAGAGCGGCCGCCAGTGGTCGAGAGATCGCGCTCAGCATGAGCTTGACCCTTCGCGTTGCCGCAGCGTCGGAGATGGCTACGGCGTGTGGTGCGCGTTGCGCGTTTCACGCGATCGGCGCTTACCGAAAGCGGCCATTCGTCGGCCGCCCGTCCCCTCACTGCCCCTTGGCCTTGATCGCCTCCGACCACGTCACCGCGCGCTTGGCCATGCCGACGTGCTGGCGCTCGTACATGCGGTTCTCGACCTTGATCGCCGCGCGCTTGGCGTTCTCCGGCCGGTCGAAGGCCTCGAGCACGAGGCGGGCACGGCGGACCTCCTCCTCGGTCGGGGCGAAGGAGGTGTTGGCCGGCTCCAGCTGGTTGGGGTGGATCAGCGTCTTGCCGTCGAAGCCGAGGTCGCGCGCCTGGCGACACTCGGCGCGGCAGCCCTCGACGTCGCCGATGTCGTTCCACACGCCGTCGAGGATCGTCAGCCCGGACGCGCGGGCCGCGGCGAGGGTGAACATCATCCACGGCAGCATCGGCACGCGGCCGGGCACGAGCTGGGCCCAGGTGTCCTTGGCCAGGTCGTTGGTGCCGAGCACGAAGCAGGTGAGCCGGGTGCGCCGGTCGCGGCTGGCGCGGGCGATGTCCTGGATGTTCAGGATCGCGGCCGGCGTCTCGATCATCGCCCAGACCGCGATGTCGTCCGGCGCGTCGAGGGCCTCGAGGTGGTCGGCGATGCTCTCGAGCACGGCCGGCGAGGACACCTTCGGCATCAGGATCGCGTCCGGCCGCGCCTCGATCGCCGCGCGCAGGTCCTTCTCGCCCCACGGCGTCTGGGGGGCGTTGACGCGGATGATCAGCTCGCGGTCGCCGTACGCACGGCTCTTGACCGCGGCGCAGACCTGATCGCGGGCGAGATCCTTCTCCTCCATCGAGACCGCGTCCTCGAGGTCGAGGATCAGGCAGTCGGCCGGCAGGGTCTTCGCCTTGTCGAGCGCACGCTGGTTCGAGCCCGGCATGTAGAGGACGCTGCGGCGGAGGCGGAGATCGGACATTCGGCTGGGACCCCGGATAAAATCACGCGACCCTACCGCAACGCACTCGCCTGACCAGGGGCCGCGGCGCCGAAACCCGGAGATTCCGGCGCAATCGAAACCGCCGACGCCGTGTCGTTCGTGCAACGGCCGGGCCCCGCTTTGGTCACGTTCCGCGGCCAAGGGCTGGGGAAATGCCACCGATCGAAGGGCAAGACCATGCTGCGACACGCACTTTTCGGGCTGATGCTGACGGCGGGCCTCGCCCTGCCGGGGACGGCCTCGGCCGCCAGCAACACGGTGGTCGGCGTCGGCTCCGGCGCGGTCGCCGGCGCCCTCGTCGCCGGCCCGATCGGGGCGGTCGCGGGGGCGGTGATCGGGGGCGTCGTCGGCTCCTCGAGCGAGCGGGCGCGGCGCCCGCGGATGCGGCGCGCCCGCCTCGTCCGGCAGCGGCGCGCGGAGGCGCCGGCCCGGCGCAGCGTGCAGCGCCGGGTCGAGGCGGTGCCGCCGGCCGGGTCCGCGCCGACCACCTGGAAGGACCCGCGCTGAGGCGGGCCGCTCAGGCGCGGCCCGGGAGGAACGTCCGCCGGGCGAGCCCCGGATAGGCCAGCGCCTGCCCGATGCCGCGCGCCCCGAGGAAGGCGAGGAAGGCCAGCCACAGGCCGGCATTGCCGAGATTCAAGCCCTGCACGAGCACGAGGGCGGCGCAATAGGCGGCGAGCGCGGCCAGCATCAGGTTGCGCATCGCCCGCGTCCAGGTCGCGCCGATGTAGATGCCGTCGTAGGCGAAGGGCAGCGCCGCGACGAAGGGGGCGGCGGCGGCCAGCGGCAGGTAGCGCCGCGCGACCGCGCGCACCGGCTCGCTCGTGGTGACGAAGTCGATGAAGGCGTGGCCGCCGACGAGCGCCAGCAGGCTGACGCCGAGGCCGAAGCCGAGGCACCAGCCGAGCGACAGCGCCGACGCCTTGCGGAACCCGCCGGCGTCGCGCCCGCCGACCGCCTGCCCGCACAGGGCCTCGGCGGCGGTGGCGAAGCCGTCGAGGAAGAACCCGCCGATCAGAAACAGATTCCACAGCACCGCGTTGGCCGCCAGCACCGCGTCGCCCTGGCGTGCGCCGAGCGCGGAGAACAGGACGATGCCCGACACGAGCGCCAGCGTCCGCACGATCACGTCGCCGTTGACCGCGAGCGTGCGCCGCAGCGCGACGGGATCGCGGACCTCGGACCACGGCACCCGCCAGGGCTTCGAGCCGAGGCGGACCAGGATCGCGAGGCCGAGGGCGAGGCCGGCCGCCTCCGCGATCACGGTGGCGAGGGCGGCGCCGGACAGGCCGAGGTCGAGGCCGAGGACCAGCGCGAGCGTCAGGCCGATGTTCACCAGGTTGATCGCCACCTGCAGCAGCAGGCCGAGATCGGTGCGGCCGCGCCCGAGCACCGAGCCGAGCACGGCGTAGTTCGCCAGCGCGAACGGCGCCGAGAGGATGCGGATGTGGATGTAGGTCGCGAGGCCCGCGATCACCGCGGGGCTCGCGCCGGTGATCCGGAAGGCGGCGGCCGCGATCGGTCCTTGCAGGACGACCAGGGCGAGGCCGGCGACGAGGGCCGCCGCGAGGGCGCGCGCCAAGGTCCGGTCGACCTCGGCGCCGTCTCGGGCGCCGACCGCCTGCGCGGTGAGGCCGGCGGTCGCCATGCGCAGCGCGCCGAACGACCAGAACAGCGCGTCGAAGATCACGGCGCCGAGGGCGATCGCCCCGAGCAGCGCGGCGTCGCCGAGCCGCCCGATCACCGTGGCGCCGACGAAGCCGAGCATCGGCGTGGTGACGTTGGCGATCGTCATCGGCAGGGCGAGCGCGAGCACGCGCCGGCCGGTGATGGGGAGAGGTGGGGTCAAAGGCTCTGGAGGTTCCGGTGCGTCGCCCGCGCTGCGCCGCGCGAGCGCGAAGAGGGATGCATCATCGGCCGCGGAGCGACGTCAGTTTCCCTACGACGCCTGATGCAGGTGCCAGCGCATCGCGGCATATCCGATCGCCACGATGATGACCGGCAGGACGACGTTGGCGTAGATCGCGAGTTCCATCACCTGAGTGTCCCGAGCACGTGCCGCGCCATGAGGTGGAGCAGCAGGGCGGCAAGAGGCCGGAGCATAGCAGTTCCCGCGTAAAAGGCACCGCCGCGACCGGGCAGCGCCGCGCCCAGCCCATACAGCGCCGCCGCGGTCGGACCGAGGATGCCGACGGTGATGCAGGCCGCCGATGAGCGATCGAGGGCGTTGGCGAGAAGTTTCGCACGTTCGTTGGCGATCGCCAGGTCACGCTTGGCCTCGTCCTCTCCGCCCATCGGCGACCTCTCTCGTCGGATCGCTCTCCTACCGCGAGACCGCGAACAGCCGCGAGATGAGCCACAGCGGCACCACCACCACCGCGCCGGCCAGGATCCAGCCGCCGAAATCGTGGAAGGTGGCGAGGCCGAGATCGATCAGCGCGCGGGCCGCGTCGTAGATCTGCCAGAACAGCCGCGCCGGGGTCAGCCCGAGCATCGCCATGAAGGCGCCGACCAGGACCGAGAGGAACAGCAGCCGCAGGAACACACCGGCCGGCGAGCCGCCGAGGAAGCGGCGCAGGGCCGAAGCGCGATAGCCCGGCGGCGGTCCCTGGTAGGGGTCTCCCGAATAGTTCTGGCCTGGGCGGCGCGGGTCGTGCTCGACGATCATCGACATTCCTTTGCGGGATGAAGGTCTTCCAACCGTCCGAAGCCGGCGGAACCGTGACGGATGCACCACACCGGGCGCGAAACCGGATCGTGGTTCGGGCGTTAGGCGGTTTCGCCGGCCGAACCGAGATGGCAATGCAGCGCTCGCGCGCCAAGATGGGTTCGGAATTCGCGGATGCCGTGACGCCTCGCCCCGCGCAGCCCCAAGAGACGAGACGAAACGCCCCATGATCGACCACGCCCTGTTCGACCCGGCGACGATCGATCCGGACACCAAGCGCCTCAACGCCGAGATCGTCGCGGCGCACGCGGCGCAGGCCGACCCGTGGTCGCTGCCCATCGCCGAGGTGCGCGCGCGGCGCCGCGCCGGCACGCCCGCCTCGCCCGCGATGCCGCGCAGCGCCCGCGCCGAGACCATGACGATCTACAGCCCCGGCGGCCCGCTGAACCTGCGGGTGATCCGCCCCCGGGCCGGCGTGAAGCTGCGCGGCGCCTACCTGCACATCCACCGCGGCGGCTGGGTCTGGGGCTCGGCCGACGAGCAGGACCCGTGGCTCGAGCGGATCGCCGACACCAGCGGCTTCGTCTGCCTCTCGGTCGAGTACCGCCTCGCCCCCGAGCACCCCTACCCGGCGGCGCTCCTCGATTGCGAGGCGGCGGCGCTCTGGCTCGCCGGCCCGGGCAAGGCCGAGTTCGGCATCTCGGCGCTGACCATCGGCGGCGAATCGGTCGGGGCGCACCTCGCGGTGATGGTGCTGCTGCGCCTGCGCGACAAGCACCGGCTTCCGCGCGCCTTCCGCGGCGCGAACCTGAACGCCGGCTTCTTCGACCTCGGGCTGACCCCGTCGGTGCGCAACTGGGGCGACGAGCGCCTCGTGTGCAACACCACCGACCTCACCGCCTTCGCCGACGGCTACGTCCGCAACGGCATCGACCGGCGCCGGCCGGACGTGTCGCCGATCTACGCCGACCTCAAGGGCCTGCCGCCGGCCCTGTTCACCGTCGGGACCTGCGACCCGCTGCTCGACGACACGCTCTACATGTCCGCCCGCTGGGCGGCGGCGGGCAACGGCGGCCACACGGCGGTCTATCCCGGCGGCTGCCACGTCTTCATCCGCTATCCCGGCGCGATGACGGAGCGAGCGCTGGAGCTGATCGACCGCTTCCTGATGGCGCTCGCCTGAGCCGGCGCGCGGCGGCCGACCCGAGCGCCCTGCCGCCGGCCTTCGCCGCCTGGTTCGCCGCGCGCGGCTGGGCCCCGCGGCCGCATCAGCTCGACCTGCTGCGCATCGCGGGCGCCGGCCGCTCGGCGCTGCTCGTCGCCCCGACCGGCGCCGGCAAGACGCTCGCCGGCTTCCTGCCGAGCCTGGTCGCGCTGTCGCAGAGCCGGGCGAAGCCCTCCGGGCGCCGGCTCCACACCCTCTACATCTCGCCGCTGAAGGCGCTCGCCGTCGACATCGCCCGCAACCTCGACGCGCCGGTGGAGGGCATCGGCCTGTCGCTGCGGATCGAGACCCGCACCGGCGATACCCCGTCGCACAAGCGCACCCGCCAGATCGAGCGGCCGCCGGACATCCTGCTGACCACGCCCGAGCAGCTCGCCCTGCTCATCGCCCACCGCGAGGCGACCGAGTTCTTCTCCGGGCTGCGCTGCGTCGTCCTCGACGAGCTCCACGCCCTCGTCACCTCGAAGCGCGGCGACCTGCTGTCCCTGGCGCTCGCCCGCCTGCACCACCTCAGCCCCGGCCTCACCGCGATCGGGCTGTCGGCGACGGTGCGCGAGCCGGACGAGCTGCGGAAGTACCTCGTGCCGCAGAACGCCGCCTTCCCTCCCCCCCCTGCGGGGGAGGGTGGCCAGGGAAGCGGGTCGGGAGAGGAGAGCGCCGCTTCCGGAAATGTCGCTCCCCTCTCCCGACCCTCGCTCACGCGAGGCCCACCCGCCCCCGCAGGGGGGGGAGGGGAAGGT